>NZ_JBHUVA010000026.1:59286-78551 GCF_042670805.1 Micromonospora sp. NPDC057141
GTCGCCGCACCGCCCCAGCCAGGGGACGGGGCCGGTCAGAAGGTCACGGTTCGGCCGCCGAGGGTCACGACGAGGCGGCCGTCGGAGGCGAAGGACCACTTCAGGGCGCCGGAGTAGTTGGCGCACCGGGATCCGTTCGAACCGGACCAGAACTGGTTCGAGCTGTCGACGTTGCCGACGGTCTTGTCGTTGGACCCGCTGCCGCTGCGGCACGAGGTGTTGCTCCGAAACACCGAGGTGCCCGCGTCGAACGAGAAGTTTCGCTCGGTGTTGTCGATGCTGATGTTGTTCGAGATCGCCATCGAACCCGGGTTGCGGTTGTAGGTGAAGCCGTGCTTGCCGTTGCGGAAGGCGATGGTGCGGCGCACGGTGTGGTTGACGGCGATGTCCTCGCCGCCGAGCTTGAAGCCGTTGCGGTCGCCGTTGCCCGCCTGGCTGCCGTCGCTGAGGGTGCCGTTGTGGTAGGCGAGGGAGTCCTCGATGGTCACCGGGCCGATCGCCCCCGTGTCGCTCTTGGTGTAGAGATCCCAGCCGTCGTCGATGTTGTTGTGGGACACCGCGTAGCGGAAGACGTTGCCGCCACCGACGGTCAGCTTGGCCGCGAATCCGTCGGCGTCCTCGCCGTCGGAGTCCGCGTTGTCGTGAGACTCCGCGCTCAGGACGAGGTTGTTGGCCGGCCACTGATCGCGGGGCGTGTCCGAGGCGACCCGCGAGATCTGCAGACCGCTGTCGCGGTTGAAGCGGGTGATCGTACGCTCGATGATGTTGTTGCTGCCGCCGACGAAGATGCCGTTGTCCCCGGCGCGCTCGACGACGAGGCCCTGGACGTGCCAGTACGAGCCGTTCAGCGCCAGGCCCCGGTTCGCCGGGTCCTCGCTCATGGCCGAGAAGTTCAGCACCGGGGTCTCGCCCGGGTAGGCGAGCAGCTTCTTGCGGGCGCTGGAGGTGCCGTTGTTGCCCGGCGCGACGGTGACCGTCTTGGCAAGGCTGTAGGTGCCGCCGCGCAGGTAGATCGTCCCGCCGGCGGTGACCCGGGTGAGCGCCGAGGTGATCGTGGTGGGGTTCGCCTGGGTGCCGGCCGCGCCGTCGGTGCCCTGCGGCGAGGCGTAGACCGCGCCGCTGGCGGGCGGGGTCGTCGGGGGCGGGGTCGTCGGCGGCGGAGTCGTGGGCGGGGCCGTGGTGGCCGGCGGCGTCGTCGGGGTGACGCCGCCGGTGCAGGTCACGCCGTTGACCGCGAAGCTCGTCGGTACAGGGTTGCTGCTGTCGTTCCAGGTGCCGTTGAACCCGAACGAGGTCGTGGCGTTGGTCGCCAGGTTGCCGTTGTAGCTCACGTTCGATGCCTGCACGGTGCTGCCGCTCTGGCTGAAGTTGGCGCTCCAGCCCTGGGTGACGGTCTGGCCTGCGGTGAACGACCAGGTGACCGTCCAGGAGGTCAGCGGGTCACCGGCGTTGGTGAGGTTGACGTTCGCGTTGAAGCCGCCGCCCCACTGGGAGGCGACCGAGTACACGACCCGGCAGCCGACGGCGGCCTGCGCCGTCCCGGCGGTGGCCACGACGCCGGCGGCGGCGGCGAGCGTGGCCGCCGCGACCGTGGAGACCCACAGCGCCCTGCGGCGCCCTCTGCTGTGCATGGTGGTGCTCCTTCACAGGTGTGTCAGACCCCGCATACGGGGATGCCGACACCGGTGCCCGGCCGGTGTGCAGGCGGGACGTGTCCTGCCCGGACGTCGAGTGCCTCCTGTCGCCCTGCGGCGCACCGGGAATGGGGTGTGCGGTGCTCCGCGTACAGGAAAGCGCTTGCCCAGGCTAGCGACATGCACCTATCCAGTCAATCGGCCGAGCTGGCGCCTCACCGGGCGGCGGGGAGCCGGCCGTCGCAGCGGACGTCCGGATCGGCGACGGGCCGCCGGGGCATCATCCAGTCCAGGACCGTCTCCTCCACCGGCCAGCCGTGCACCGTCACCACGCTGTACGGCACCCGCGCCGCCTCCGGGCAGAGCACCTGCGACCGGACCCGGCCGTTCGGCAGGAACCGCACCCCGGCGACCTGGTCCAGCACGATCGTCGACGTGTCGGTGACCGTGATGAGCGCGCCGAGCACCACCTCCGGCCCCGCCCGGTCGGCCCGCGCCGCGCCCGTGTCCGGATCGGCGCCGACCACCACCGGCGGGGCCAGCTCGACCGCGGCGGTCGGCAGCACCGGAACCCGGAGGAAGACCGCCCCCATCACCAGCGGGAGCACGGCGGCGACCGTGTAGGCCAGGCCGTGGGTCAGCACCGGGGCGCTCCAGCCGGGGATCGGGCCGGTGAGCAGCACGGCGGCGGCGGGCGGCACCGCCAGCAGCGCGGCCGTGGCCAGCTCGCCCTGCCGGGCCGCCGCCCAGATCGCCGGGCCCAGCGCGGTGTACGCCAGCACCGCCGCCGCCAGCGGCAGCGCCACGCTCACCAGCAGGATCCGGGTCGGCTGGTCCGGGTGCAGGTAGCGGGTGCGCAGCGCGAGCAGCCAGAGCCCGAGCATCAGCAGCGTCGGTAGGAAGCGGAGCTGCCAGGTCAGCGCCCCCAGCGCGACCGCGCCGGTGAGCACCCAGCCCGGGGTGCGCGCCGTCCCGGAGGCCAACAGCGACCGTTCCGGGTCGAAGCGGTCCGGGGCGCTGAGCCGCAGCAGCCGACCGAGCACGCCGAACGTGAGCACGACCAGCGGGAACGCCCAGACCAGGGCGATCAGCAGGGCGCTGAGCAGGCCGAGCGGGCTGACGTACTGCACCAGCAGCAGCATGGTGGACATGTCCTGCCGGCTGAGCTGCCACAGCCTCAGCACCAGGAGCAGGACGGGGAACGCGGGCAGGAGGGTCAGCAGCCACTGCTGCGCCTGCCGCGCCCCCGCCATGCGGCGCGGTCGGCCCGCCTTGCCGGGGCTGGCGGCGATCCGGGGTGCGCCGGGGCCGGTAGCGCGATCCTCTCCCACGGCCACTGCCGTACCTCCACCTTCCTCGGCTCCGGCTGCCGCTGTTCCGCGACGGACTGCGGGAGGTTGTACCGCTGCTGCCAGCGCAGGTTCGCGTCGTACGCGTTCTCCCAGGTCGAGTTCTCCTCGTCCTCGGCCGAGGCGTGGAGGGCGAGGTCGACCAGGTCGCGCAGCGCCTCGTTGGGACCGGTGTTGACGCCCCACTTCTCCTGCGCGGACGAGCCGATGTCCCAGTGTCGCAGCGGCCTGGCGCCGCGCAGGTTGGCCGGGAAGCGCTGTCCGTCGTCGTCGGGCCGGTCGCCGGTGACGAACCCGGCGAGGATCGCGGCGTCGGTGGTGACCGCGTAGACCTTCCCGTCGTAGAGCATCTGGACGCAGTCGCTGATCCGGTTGCGGCCGATCGGCGTGGCGCCGGCCTCGCGCAGGCGCTGGGCTGAGGTCGAGGTGGTCAGCGTGCAGACCGTCCGGCCGCTCAGGTCCTCCAGGCTGCTCACCTGTTCCCGCTCACCGACGCTGTCCAGCGTGATCACCGACTGCTCCGTGTAGAGGTACGGGGCGGAGAAGACCGCCCCCTCCTCCTCCCGTTGCTTGGTGATGCTGTAGGAGGCGATCACCAGGTCGACGGTGACGAAACCGTCGCCGTCGCGGGCCTGGCGGCGGGCCCGGTCCTCGCTCTCGATCGGCAGGAACCGCACCTGGGACCGGTCGAACCCGAGGTAGCCGGCGATCATGTAGGCGATCTCGACGTCGAAGCCCTTCCACACGTTGTTCGGGAACCGCTGGGAGATGCCGGGCTGGTCGTCCTTGACCCCGACGAGGAGCTGCTGCCTGCCCCTCAGCCCGGCCTGCTCCAGCAGCTCGTCGCTGGTCGGTGGGCCGAACGCGAGCACGATCGGGATCAGGGCCGCCACGAGGACGGCCAGCGTGACCGCCAGCCCCACCAGCCGGACCTGCCGGGCCCGCGTGCCGCGCGGCGGCGTGGTCTCCACCGTGGCCGGCCGGGCCGGGCTCGACTCGCTTGCCTGACTCAACTGCATCCTCCCCGCCCCACGGCCACTGACCGGCCCTCCATTGTGAGCCACCGCCCGGATCAGGGCGAGCCGCCATCCGCCGTCGGTCGGCCAGATCCGGGATCCCACCATCGCCAGCCGGCCGGCCGGGTCCGATTCGGCGGTATCGCCCCGGGGCGCCGTCGATCGCGAGACAGTCGACTCCGAGAGAGTCGGGGCCGAGCGGCCCGGGCCGATCGATCCGGGAAGGAGCAGGACGCGTGCCACGATCCCGCCGCCTGCCGGTGCTGCTCGCCGTCGCCGGGGGCCTCCCGCTGGTCGAGGCCGCGATCCTGGCGAGCATCGGCTTCGTCTCGCCGCGGGCGCTCGCGCCGCAGATCACCGCGGTCTGGCCGTACGACTCCTACCACGACCTGCGGTGGCTCTTCGTGTACCACAACTCGTGGCTGACCTTCGGGCTCGGCCTGGTGGCGGCGGTCGCGCTCCGGGGCGGCCTGTCCGCGCTGCTGGTCCTGCTCTCCTGGCCGGCGCAGGCGCCGCGGCCGCCCGCGCGTGTGCTGTTGCGGCGCAACCTGGGGGTGGCCGCGCTCACCGCCGTCATCGTCGCGCCCTTCGCCGCGCTGTCGGTCGCCGCGTCGGCGGTGGCCCTGTCCTGGTACCTGTTCGTCTCGCTCGGCCCGATGGTCCTGCTCGCCCCCTTCCTGCAACGGATGGCCGTCGTACCTCGCGGGTGGCGGGGGCTGCCGTCGGCGGAGCTGTTCGGCTGGTCGCTGCTGGACCTCGTGGTGCTCTCGGTCGCCGGCGGGCTGGTCTGGAGCGCCGCCCCGGGTTGGACGCCGCTGGTGGCGCTGTCGGCGGGGTTGTGCAACGGCCTGCTGTGGCAGCGGACGGTGCGCGCGGCGCTGCTGCCCGCCCACGTGCGACTGCTCCGGGTGCCGGTGGTGCCGGTCGTGGTGGTGCTGGCGATGGCCGTGCCCCTGGTCGCGGAGACCCTCGCGGTGCCGCGCAGCGGCACCGCGAGGGACACCTTCGGCCCGCCCCTCTTCTCGCAACCCCTGGCGGCGTCCGTCCCGTACGCGGTGCTCCTGCTCGCCGGGCACGACAGCTCCTACGACGGCCGGCCCGCCACGGACCCTCGGGTGCGGCGCTACTCCTACGCCGGGGTGGACGCCGGGGGCCGGCCGCTGCCCTACGAGGCGTTGGACACCCACCAGTCGCTCGCGACCAGTTCGGAGCACCTGGCCGCACAGGTCGACGCGTTGCACCGGCTCACCGGACGGCCGATCGCGCTGCTCGGGGAGAGCGAGGGGGCCATGGTGGCGCGGACCTACCTGCGCGACCGGCCGGACTCACCGGTCCGGGCGCTGCTGATGTTCAGCCCGCTCGTCCGCTCCGGACGGGCGTACTACCCGCCGGCGGAGGCCAGCAGCGGGTGGGGGATCGGCGCCGGCTGGGTGCTGCGAGGCATGTTCGGGTTCGCCAACCGCCTCAGCCACGGCACCAGCAACCCCGACGAGCCGTTCGTCCGCTCCCTCATCGACAACGCGCCGTTCTACCGCTACCAGACGATGTGCCCGATCCCCGGGGTTCGGGTGATCGCCTTCCTGCCGACCGTCAGTTCCGTGGAGGCCCCGCCGGGGCCGTTCACCAGGATCCCGGTCGTCGAGGTCCCCGCCTTACATGCGGGGTTCCTCGGTCGCCCGGTCGTCGCCGACGAGATGATCGATTTCCTCGCCGGCCAGAGCCTCGACAAGCCACGCACCGAGTACGGCGTGCTCCAGCGCCTCGGGGCCGCCTGGCAGGCGCCGCCCCTGACGGTCACCCTCAACCCGGCCTGGCGGGGCCAGGTCCCGCCGGGCACGAGCCCGTACCTGCAGTCCCAGCTCTGCGCGTCGCCGGTCAGCTGACCTCCCGCCCGCCCGGCGCGTCGGGCCGCCGGCGGGGCGTTGCCCGCAGGTGTCCGGCGAGCAGCCAGACCGCCACGGCGGCCAGCAACGCCGACATCGCCCGCTCCGCCGGTTGGTACGGGAACACCGCGACGGCGAGCAGGACGTCGACCGTACCCGCGCCGACCGCCACGAGGGCGGTGATCCGCCGGTCGACGGTCAGCGCCAGCGCCGCCGCGACCAGCGCCGCCCCCGTCGCCAGCTGGAACCACGCCCACCCGGTGACGTCGAGGCGCCGGAAGCCCTCGTCGACCACCACGTACGGATCCACCTGAACGGCGCCCGCACCGACCAACACGTCGATGGCGCCGGCCGCGCCGAGGAGCAGCCCGGCGACGAGCCGCCGGCTCCGCCGGGCGTCATCGGGCCCGGCACTGCCGCCGAGGGGTTCCGCCCGGCACGGAGCGGGGCCGTTCGAGCTCGATGGATGTCCTCGCATGCCGTTCCACCATGTCGCGTCTCGGGCGCGCCCGGCGGCGCGGTCTGCGGCGAGGGTCCGGTCGCTCGCCGGCGGCGCGGGCGAGCCGCCCGTTGCCGAGGATGCCAGGTCCACCGTCGAGGACGGGCAGAAAGGCCCTATTTGGCGGGGCGTCGGCGGGCGTATTGTCGTCGTGTGGCACAACGAAGCGTCAGCCGCGCGCGGCCGGTCGTCGTACTGGCGGGAATCAGCGTGATCGCTTCGATCGCGATGGCGGTCGGGGTGTGGGGCATCCTCACCTGGGCCGAGGGCTCGTTCGTGACGGTGTACGTGGTCACGGCGCTCGTCGCGTTCGTCGGCGGCCTCGTCGTCGTGCCGCTGCTCAGCCGGTCCGCCGCCCGGGCCCCGGCGCAGGCATGGCGGGCCCGGGCGGCGGCACGCCGCGGCGGCCGGTCCTCGGCCGACTGAGCCCTCCTCGGGCGGCAGCTCCACCCTGCCTCGGGCGAGGGCCAGGGCGCGGGTCGGGTCATGTCAGGGCGCGCGGCCGTCGGTGGGCGTCCCTCCGCCGCGCCGCCGGATCAGCCAGCCGGCGGCGGCCCCGGCCCCGGCGCTACCGGTGGCGACGACGGTGAGCGGCATGATGTGCTCGGCCGGCAGGTCGGACCACTTGGCCATCGAGATGATCACGACAATCGGCAGCAGGGCCCCTCCGGCGTAGACGAGGAACATCAACGCCTGGTGCCAGCGCAGCCGGATGTACAGCCGGTTCGTCGTCTCGTCGTCGGTCGCCCGGCGCAGGTGGTGGTCGCGGAACTCCAGCTCGTTCCTGGGGGGCTTGCTGTCGTACGGGCTCGACTTCCCACGCCCGACGGCGCTCCGGCCGCGCGGTGTCCGATCGTTGTTGTTCGTCGCCGGAGCGCTCACTGTGCCCCCTCCCGGGGGATCGGAGGTTGTTCTGTGGGGGAGCAACACGTCCAGGCTACGACGACTGCGACTTGTCGCACAAACGTGACTGCGAGCGTCCGTCGCGTATCGCTACGCCCTTCCAACCCCCGCCATCACCCATTCGAAGGGTACCCAGCGTCACCCATTCGAGGGTACCTGTCAGAAACCAGCCAGGCGACTGCTCCCCTATGGAGCAACACCGCGTACAGTGGAGACACCCCCTCCGAGGAGGTGTCGGCGTCATGGCCAGGCCGGAACTGACGAAGATCATCGCTACTCGCATCCGCCGCCTGCGCGACGAACGCGGCTGGTCCGCCCGTCAGCTCGCCGAGCAGTGCGAACAGCTCGGCATGCCCTCGTTGTCCCGCAGCACGATCGCCAAGATCGAGGCGGGCCTGCGGGGGATCGACGTCGAGGAGCTGCACCTGCTGGCGACGGCGCTCGGGGTCAGCTTCGACCAGCTCACCGCCGACACCTCGGTCACCGTGCTCCACCTGTCCAACCTGCGCTTCGCACCGGGGCAGGCGTTCGGCTCGCCGGTGCCGGCAGGCGCCCACGAGGAGGTCCTCGCGGCGCTGTGCACGGACCTGGACCTGCTGTCCCGCAGCCTTCCGGGTGCCCGCCCGGACCTGGTCGTGGTCAGCGGCGACCTGGCGGTCACCGGTCGACCGCGGGAGTTCGACCTGGTCAAGGCGTTCCTGGAAGGGCTCGCCGAGCACCTCGGTGTCGGCTTCGGCCGGATCGCGGTCGTGCCGGGAGAACGCGACGTCAACGAGGCGGCGGCCCGGGCCTACCTGGCGCAGTGCGAGGCCGACGACGTCGCCCCGGTCAAGCCCTACTGGCACAACTGGCGCCACTTCGCCACCCTGTTCGACGCCTGGCCGGAGGACCGCCAGCAGGCCAGGATGCAGAAGGAGCACCCGTGGAGCCTGTTCGAGCTGCCCGACCTGCGGGTGGTGGTCGCCGGGCTCAACTCCACGATCGACGCCGAGCCGGCCGTCCCCGGCACCGGGCCCGTGCCGGGCCGCATCGGCGCGGAGCAGGCCCGGCACCTGGCCGAGTCGCTGGCCACGTACGAGGAGCGGGGCTGGCTGCGCCTCGGCGTGGTGCACCACGATCCACACGGCCGCTCCGGGCTGACCCACGAGCGGCTCGCCGACGCCGACCTGCTCGACGGGGCCCTGGGCCACCGGCTGAACCTCCTGCTGCACGGCAACGGCGACGAGAAGGCCCCGGCCGGTGGCCGGCTGACCGGCGGGTTGCCGACCTTCGGGCTGGGCCCCACCCCGGGCCCCGAGGCGGCCAGCCGCTACCAGCTGTTGCGGCTGACCGAGGACGGTCTGGTCCGGCTCAGCCGCCGGTTCGATCGGGAACAGGCCCGCTGGCTCGGCGAGACCGACGACGCGGTCGACCCGCCCCGCTGGTCGCCGCCGGCGCCGATGGCCTGGCGGGCGGCCGACAACACGTTCCCGGTGTCGTCGGCCCACCGGGTCGTGGCGCGCTCCGGGGACGGCTGGAAACCCGCCGGCTCGGACTGGGAGCAGCTCGACTCGCGGCGCCTGCTGCTGGACCAGATCGCCGACGTCTGCCTGGCCCGGCATCCGGGCGCGGTGGTGCACCGGATCAAGGGCGTCTTCCCGTACCTGCGGGTGACCTACGCCGACGGTGGGCGGGCGCGGCAGCTGCGCATCGGCGCGTGCGTGCGTACGGTCGACGAACACGACGTGGACACCTTCCTGGAGCAGGTGCACGGTGCCGACCCCGACGTCGAGTCGGAGCTGGTCTACCAGGGCGACGAGCCGGCGAGGGCGCTGCGCGACTACGCCCGCCGACGCAAGGTGCGGCTGCGCAGCTTCCGCCAGTTCCAGGGGCTGCTCGACCTGACCGGCTACCTGCGGACGCAGTCCGAGGCGCTGCTTGCCGACCCCCGCTATCCGGCGCAGGGGTACGTCCCGCAGCGGTTCGTCGACAAGAGCCACGCCGCCGCCCGCCCGCGCACCGACGGCGAGGAGACCCACGAGGACCTCGTCGGGGAGCTGCTGGAGCTGGTCGGCGGCGACGAGGGCCGGTTCGTCCTGCTGTTGGGCGACTTCGGGCGCGGCAAGACCTTCGCGCTGCGGGAGCTGACCCGGCGCATCACCACGGAACTGCCGCACGTGCTGCCGATCCTGATCGACCTGCGGGCCTCGGACAAGGCCAACACGCTGGAGGGGCACGTCGCGGCGCACCTGGCCAACCACGGCCACGACAAGATCGACCTGCCCGCCTTCCGGTACATGCTGGACCACGGCCGGATCGTGCTGATCTTCGACGGCTTCGACGAGCTGGTGGCCCGGGCCACCTACGCCCGGGCGGCGGACCACCTCGGCACGCTGCTCGCCGCCGCCCGCGGGCACGCCAAGATCATCGTAGCCAGCCGGACCCAGCACTTCGCCGCGCACTCGCAGGTCGCCACCGCGATGGAGGCGCAGATCGGCAGCCTGCCGCAGCGGCGCGTGCTGAGCCTGTCGCACCTGTCCGCGGAGCAGATCCGCGCCCTGCTGATCCAGCGGTTCGGTGGGCAGGTCGACGAGGTCGACCGGCGGCTGGACCTGCTGGCCAGCATTCCCGGGCTGATGCCGTTGGCGACCAACCCCCGGATGCTCGGCTTCATCGCCGACCTGCCCACGGACCGGCTGCGCGCGGTGTCGGCGGCGAGCGGCACGATCAGCCCGGCCCGCCTGTACGAGGAGATCATCGACGCCTGGCTCGGCTACGAGGGCGACCGGACGCAGGACATCCGGGGGGTGCCGGTCGGCCTGGCCGCCGGGGACCTGTTCGCGGCGGTCACCGCGCTGGCGCTGCGGCTGTGGGAGCGCGGTGAGGCGCTGATGCGGGTCGAGGAAATCGAGGACCTGGCCGGCACGCTGACCGATCTCGCCGGCCGGCACCTGTCCGCCGAGCAGATCACCCATGCCATCGGCGCCGGCAGCCTGCTCATCCGCACCGACGACGGGGTGTTCAGCTTCATCCACGAATCCGTCACCGAATGGCTGGTCGCCCGGCACCTGGCCGACGATCTCGCCGCCACCGGCCGCGAGCACACCGGCCGGTTGCACGCCCACCCGCTGTCCCAGCTCACCATCGACTTCCTGTGCGACCTGGCCGAGCCGTCGGTCTGCCGGCGCTGGGCGGACCGGGTGCTCAACGACCCCGACGCCACCCCGGCCGCCCGGACGAACGCGGGACGGATCATCGCCCGGTTCAGCACCTCACCCGGGCTCAACCTGCGCTCGGCCCTGCTCAGCGGGCTGCACCTGACCGAGCGGTCGTGGCCGGCGGCGGACCTCACCGACGCGGACCTGACCGGGGCCCGGCTGGCGGACATGGTGCTCGCCGGCGCCACCCTGCGCGGGGCCCGGTTGACCGGCGTCGCCATCGAGGACAGCGACCTGTCGGGGGCCGACCTGCGCGGCGCGGACCTGTCCGGAGCCCGGATCGTCGGCAGCAACCTGGCCGGGGCCGACCTGACCGGGGCCGACCTGACCGACGCGCGGATCCTCACCACCGACCTGTCCGACGCGGTGTTGGCCGACGTGCGGTGGCGGCGGTCGGCGGTGGTGTCGGTGACGGCCGCCGCGGCGGCGCTCGACGGGCTGCGCCGCCGCGGCGCGGTGGTGCTGCCCGGCAGCCCACTGACCACAGCGGTCCGGCCGGTCGCGCTGGGCGTCCTGTTCGGCTTCGAGGAGGGCCGGCTGCCGCGCCCGGTCGGCTACGACGCCGAGGGCGCGTTGCTGGCGATCGGCTGCGAGGACGGCTCGGTGCTGATCTGCGACGCCCGGGACAACCGACCGTTGCGCACACTGATCGGGCACACGTGGCGGACGTACTCGGTAAACTTCAGCCCGACCGAGCCGCTGCTGGCCACCGGCGCCCAGGACGGCCTCGTACGCCTCTGGGACGCCACGACCGGTGAGTGCCGGCACGTGCTGGACCGGCACCGCGAGTGGGTGTGGCCGCTGCTGTTCGACAGCAGCGGCACGCTGCTGGCCACCGGCGACAAGGACGGCGTGGTCCGGGTCTGGGAGGTCGCCACCGGGCAGCTGCGGTGGGAGCTGCCGGGGCACCGGGCGCCGGTGTGGACGGGGACGTTCAACCCGGACGGCTCCACGCTGGCCACCGGCGACGACGGTGGCGTCGTGCGGCTGTGGGACCTGCGCACCGGCCAGTTGCGTCACCGCGTCGAGGCGGAGGACAAGCTGACGTACTGGTTGCGGCACGACCCGAGCGGCACCTTCCTGGCCGGCGGCGCGGAGGACGGCGTCCTGCGGCTGTGGGACCCCAGGAACGGCCGGCTGCTGCACCGGTTGACCGGGCACGAGGGGCCGATCTACACCTTCGACTTCCACCCGTCCGGCCGGCACCTCGTCAGCGCCGACGTCACCGGGGCGGTGCGACGCTGGGACCTGCCGGAGGGCGGGCGCCCGCCGGTCGGCCGGGTGGTGGGCCGGCACAGCGGGGCCGTCTACCGGGTCGCGTTCAGCCCGCGCGGCACGATGTTCGCCACCGGCGACAGCGACGGGTGGGTCAGGATCTGGGACGACGCCACCTGCGAGGTGCGCCACGAGCTGGACCGCCACTACGCGTCGGTGTGGCCGATCACGTTCCGCCCGGACGGTGACCGGCTGATCAGCAGCAGCAACGACTTCACCACGAAGGTGTGGAGCACCGGCAGCGGCGAGTCGGCCGCCGTGCTACGCGGCCACGGCCGGCAGATGCGGGCCGTGGCCTTCAACCGGGACGGGTCGCTGCTGGCCACCAGCAGCAACGACGGGCTGGTCCGGCTGTGGGACCCGGTCGCCGGGGAGTGCCGGCAGGTGCTGGAGTCCAACCGGATGGACCGGCTGGTCTCCGTGGCCTTCGGCGCGGAGCCCCACCTGCTGGCCACGGCCAGCAACGACGGTCGGGTGTACCTGTGGGACGCCGAGGCCGGGGTGGAGGGCCGGCAGCTGGAGGTGTCGAGCGACGCGGTCTGGGGCATGGTGTTCGACCCGGCCGGTGAGCGCATCGCCGTCGCCAACGACGACCACACGGTGCAGCTGCTGATCCGCACGACCGGGCGCACGATCGGGTGGCTGCGCGGCTTCCGGGGCCGGGTCCGGGCCCTGGCCTACTCCCCCGACGGCGGGACGCTGGCCACCGGGGCGGACGACGAACTGGTCCGCCTGCACGGCCTGGACTCCGACGAGGTGCGGGTGCTGCCGAAGGCGCACAGCGGGCGCATCCTGTCCCTGGCCTACCGGCCGGACGGCCGGATGCTCGCCTCGACCAGTGTCGACGGCACGGCGGTGCTGTGGGATCCGCAGGAGCTGGCCGTGCTGCGGGTGCTTCAGCCGGGGCGGCGTAAACTGTGGACGGTGGCCTTCCACCCCGGCGGCCGGCTCCTCGCCACCGCCGGCGACGAGGAGATCATCGACCTCTGGGACACGCGGACCGGCCAGCGGGTGCAGGAACTGACCGGGCACACCCGCCGGATCTGGTCGGTGGCGTTCAGCCCCGACGGTGACCTGCTGGCCAGCGGCAGCACCGACGGCACCGTCCGGCTGTGGCAACTGGCACCGGACGGCACGGCCACCCACCGCTGCACGCTGCTCGGCCTGCCCGACCGGTCCTGGGCGGCGTTCACCCCGAACGGGCGACACAAGTCGGCGGGTGAAGTTTCTGCTGATTTCTGGCATGTAGCCGGAATGTGCCGGTTCGATGTCGGCGAACTCGACCCGTATCTGAACAATGTCGGCCAAATGCCAGTCGGTGTGCCCCTGCGGGACTGACCGACCGACCCGGCCGGGCCGCCGGCGTTTCGCACGCGCCCGAACGTGAATCACGTTTCCTCTCATCCTCAGGAGATGACCGTCATGATCTACGCGACGCTGGAGCGGGCGATCCGTACCGGATCGCCCGACGGGGTCGCCGAGCTGGTCCGGACCACCTGGCTGGATCCGATCGCCAACGGCGAGTCGACGCTGTCCGCGGTACGCCACCCGCTGGGCTTCGCCTGCCTGCCGGTGCTGCGCGACGGCCGGCGGGGCGTCTGCGTGCACCTGTTCGGCGAGCGCCGCACGCCTGTGCGGCTGTCCGTCTCGCCGTTCCACTGCCACAGCTGGGACCTGCTCAGCCACGTCCTCTACGGCTACGTCGGCAACCAGCATGTGACGGTGGTGCCCGGCAGCACGTACCGGGTGTTCGACACCCGCACCACGGCGGCCGGCGATCGGCTCGTGCCGACCGCGCGCACCGTGGACGCCACCGCCGGTGCGCCGGAACACTGGGCGGCCGGCACCGCGTACGAGCTGACCGCCGGGCTGTTCCACGCGTCGACCATCGTGGGTGGCGCGCCGGCCGCCACCGTCGTGCTCGGCCTGCACCATCCGGAGAAACCGGACCTCACCCTCGGTGCCCTGGACACGCCCGCGCACCGGCTGGCCCGGCGGCTGCACAGCCACGCCGAGACGATCTCGCTGGCCCGGACCGCGCTCGACCGACTGGCGAAGGGCACCGCCGACCGGTTGGCGACGGCCGGCCAGCGGTGACCGGCGGCGCGGCGGCGGCAGCGCGGGAGGCGAACCGCCGGTGCTACGACGACGGTCGGGCGACCCTGGCGTACGTCGACGACCCCTACCACGCGGTGCGCCGACGCCTCATCGGCGCGGCGCTGCTGGAGTCCGTCGGCGACCTCGACGCCGGCGACGGGCCCGGCGGTCCGGCCGGGGCGCTGCTGGAGCTGGGAACCGGGGCACGGAGCATCTTCGACGTCCTGCCCCGCCTGCGCCGGCCGACCGTGGTCGCCGACCTGTCCTGGTCGGCGCTGACGGAGGTGTCGGCCGGGCGGCACCACCCGGTCCTGCTGGACGTCACCCGGCCGCTGCCGCTGGCGGACCGGTCGGTGGCCGGGGTCGTCGCGGCCGAGCTGATCGAGCACCTGTACCACCCGGGGGCCCTGCTGGCCGAGATCGCCCGGGTGCTGCGCCCCGGCGGCGCGCTGGTCCTGAGCACGCCGAACCTGGCCACGCTCCAGGACCGGTTCCGGTTCCTCATCGGCCGGTCGCCGCGTCAGGTCGACCCGATGCACCGGTACCTGCACCTGCACATCCGCCCGTTCACCGCGCAGATGCTGCGCCGGATGCTGCGGGCCGCCGGCTTCGTCGACGTGGCGATCCGGTCGAACTACGTGGGCGTCCACGTCGGGCGCGGTCGGTGGCTTCAGTCCCGGCTGCTGGCCCGGCTGTTCCCGGGTCTGGGCGGGTCGCTCGTCGCCAGCGCCCGCCGTCCACGGGGCGACGGCGGTTGAGCCACGGGCCCGGCCGCCGCGGCGGCCGGCCTGCCGCATCATTCATGCCAATCGCTGACGTCAATGCGGAGTGGTGTTCACGTGACGGCCACCGGCCAGGCAGACTTGGCACATGACCGGCCAGTTCGGACGCCCCGCCGACGCGGCTCACTTCCTGATCAGTTATTCCCCCGCGGACGAGCGGTGGGCGGCCTGGATCGCCTGGGAGCTGGAGCTCGCGGGCTACCGGACGGTTCTTCAGGCATGGGATTTCGTGCCGGGGACGAACTTCATCGACTTCATGGACCGGGCGATCCGGGAGTCGGCGGCCGTCATCGCCGTCCTGTCGCACAACTATCTCCGCTCCCGCTACGGGCGGCTGGAGTGGCAGGCGGCGTTCCGCAGCTCGCCGGACGACCCGCGGCGGCGGCTGATCACCGTGCGGATCGAGGATTTCGACCCGGAGGGGCTGCTGGCCACCATCACCTACGTCGACCTGGTCGGCGCGGCCGACGAACGTGACGCCCGACGACGGCTGTTGCGCCGGGTCGGCGAGGCGATGCGCGGCCGGGCGAAGCCCACCGTGGGGCCGGGGTTCCCCACCGGACCGGCTGCCCTGCCCGGCGACGACGAGCTGCCGGACGGGCAGCCACCGGCGCAGGTCGCCGCGCACCATCCCCGGCTGCGGATGCGGCACCCGCCGGCCTACCCGCCGCAGCGGTCGGCGGCGCCCGCCGCCAACACCGAGGTGACCCTGCTGCACCTGCCCGGCCCACGGTTCGCCCGCCAGCTGTCCGGCGGGCCGGCCCCGCACCAGCGGGCCAAGGAGCTGCTCGAATCCGTCAGCTCCGGCATCGACCGGCTGCTCGGTGCCGGCGGCACCAGGCCGGACGCGCTGCTGATCAGCGGCAACCTGACCGCGGCCGGCGGCATCCGCGAGTTCGACGAGGCGCTGGCGTTCCTGACCCGGCTGCGCGGCATCCTCGACCTGGACCTGAGGCGTATCGCGGTGGTGCCCGGCCCGAGCGACGTCAACCACGCGGCCTGCCGGGCGTACTTCGCCAGTTGCGAGGCGGACGAGGTGACGCCGCAGCCGCCCTACTGGGACAAGTGGCGGCACTACTTCCGGTTCTTCGCCGAACTGTACGACGGGGTGGACGGCCCCACGTTCGACCGGCACCGGCCGTGGAGCGTCTTCGAGATGCCCGAACTCAACCTGGTGGTCGCCGGCATCAACTCCACGATGGCGGAGAGCCATCGGCAGGGCGACCACTACGGGTTGGTCGGCGGCGTCCAGGCCCACTGGTTCGCCCGACGCCTCGACCGCTACCGGTCCGCCGGCTGGCTGACCGCCGGGCTGATCGGCCACCCGGCGGCGTCCGGTGCCGTCCGGGACCACGACAGCGTCACGGCGCTGCTGGCACCCCGGCTGCACCTGCTCGTGTCGCCACCCGACCCGTGCGGCGGGGACGCCGCGGCGGCGGGCGCGGGCCCGACCCTCATCCGGCTGTCCGCCGGCGCGGCCGACGGGTCCGGCGCGGCCGACGACGTCCGGTCCCCGGTGATCGCGACCGGGCCCGTCAACGGGCCGCCCAGGGATCACCCCTGAGCCCTCTGCGGGTGGGGCCGGTTCCGCCCCGCGGGGAAGCGGGGAGAGAATGGCCCCACCAACGCCAGCCGGGCGGGCCCGTCCGGCCAGCGCGGCGCGATCGGAGGAAGCGTCATCATGGTCGTAGCGGGACTCGTGCTGGCCGGTGTCGCCGGCCTCATCCACGTCTACATCTTCTACCTCGAGTCGATCGCCTGGACGGGCGCCCGGGCACGCGCGATCTTCGGCATCGCCAGCCCGGCGGACGCGGAGACGACGAAGGCGCTCGCCTTCAACCAGGGGTTCTACAACCTGTTCCTGGCGATCGCCATCGCGCTCGGCATCGTCCTGTTCGCATCCGGCTCGCGGACCGTCGGCGCGACGCTGGTCTTCGCCGGTGCCGGCTCCATGGTCGCCGCCGGCCTGGTCCTGCTGTTCTCGGCCCCCTCGAAGGCCGGCGCGGCCCTCAAGCAGCTCGTACCCCCGCTGCTCGGCATCGTCGCCCTGGCGATCGGGCTCAGTCTCTGACCGACGGCCCGCCCCGGCAGCCGAGTCGCCCGCCCTGCCCGCGCCTCCAGCGCGCACCGGCAGAGCAGCCCGGGCCATTGTTTCGGGTCGATGACTTGCCTATGTTAACGGTAACAAGATAGTCTCCGCTACAGGAGCGAAGGGCGCGCTCCGACCAGCCGCCGGCCCCCTGACGCGGGGTCGGGAGCCGGAGTTACGAGCGGCACCGACGACAGTGTCCGGGGCCATCCGTCGAGTTCTGCACCGTCCTGCGGGTGCCGGCCGGCGATGGGAGCCTCTGTCGGCCGTGCCTTGGGCTGACGTCGACAGACACGGTGCCGCGCCGCCGCCACGACCGTTCCCGTTCACCAGACCGACCGCTCCGGGCTGCCGCCGGGAGCGGCCTTCCGCCCGCAGCTCCCGTCCCGGCGGATGCGAGGTGCGCGGCCGGTCAGGGTGCCCCGATCCACGACGTCGCACCCCACGCGCCAGTTCGGCGCGCCCCGCCGGACGTGCCACCCATCAGCAGATCCACGACCTCACAGAGGAGAGGAAAGGCAGTGAAACGCTCGCGTCTTCGGCTCTGGCTCGCCGCGACGACGGCCATCGCCGTCAGCGCCGCCGGGGCCACCACGGCCGTCTCCGCCCAGGCCGCCGTCGGCTGCAAGGTCACCTACACGGTGTCCAGCCAATGGCAGGGCGGCTTCGGCGCCAACGTCACCGTGGACAACCTCGGTGACCCGATCAGCAGCTGGCGCCTGACCTGGTCCTTCGCGGCGGGGCAGACGATCAGTCAGTTGTGGAACGGCACGGTCACCCAGTCGGGTGCCCAGGTGACGGTGACGAACGCCTCGTTCAACGGCTCCATCCCCACCGGGGGCAATGCCACCTTCGGTTTCAACGGCACCTGGACGTCGAGCAACCCGGCGCCGACCAGCTTCGCCCTCAACGGGGTCACCTGCACCGGCACGGCACCCACGGGCAACCCGACCACTCCGCCGCCGACCACCACGCCGCCGCCCACCACTCCCCCGCCGACCACGCCGCCGCCCTCGGGCTCGTTCACGAACCCGGTGTTGTGGCAGGACTTCGCCGACATCGACATCTTCCGCGTCGGTGACGCCTACTACTACTCGGCCTCCACCATGCACTACTCCCCCGGCGCGCCGATCCTGCGCTCCTACGACCTGGTCAACTGGGAGTTCGCCGGCCACTCCGTGCCGCGCCTGGACTTCGGCACCAAGTACGACCTCAACGGCTCGAACGCCTACGTCGACGGCATCTGGGCATCGGCCATGAACCACCGCAAGAGCAACAACACGTTCTACTGGCTCGGCTGCGTCGACTTCTCCAAGACCCACGTCTACAGCTCCACGAGCGTCGAGAGCGGCTGGAACCGCATCTCCACCATCAACAGCTGCTACTACGACGCCGGGCTGCTCATCGACGACAACGACACCATGTACGTCGCCTACGGCGCCACCAACATCAGCGTGGCGCAGCTGTCCGCCGACGGCAAGACCCAGGTCCGCAGCCAACAGGTGTTCACCTCGCCGTCGAGCGTCGGCACCCTCGAGGGCGCCCGCTTCTACAAGCGCAACGGCAACTACTACATCTGGCTGACCCGCCCCGCCAACGGCCAGTACGTCCTCAAGTCCAGCTCCCCGTTCGGGCCGTACGAGATGCGCCAGGTCCTGCTCAACATGCCCGGGCCCATCTCCGGCGGTGGCGTCCCGCACCAGGGCGGGCTCGTGCAGACCCAGAACGGCCAGTGGTACTACATGAGCTTCGTCGACGCGTACCCCGGTGGCCGCGTCCCCGCCCTCGCCCCGATCAACTGGACCGCGGACGGCTGGCCCCAGATCCAGACCGTCAACGGCGCCTGGGGCGCCTCCTACCCCAACCCCCTGCCCACCCGCCCGGTCAAGCCCATGATCGGCAACGACACGTTCCCCGGCACCACGCTCGGCCCCCAGTACGAGTGGAACCACAACCCCGACGACACCAAGTGGTCCGTCAACAACGGGCTCCGGCTCCAGACCGCCACGGTCACCAACGACCTCTACAAGGCCCGCAACACCCTCACCCACCGCATCCAGGGACCGACCAGCACCGCCACCATCGAGCTCGACTACTCCACGATGCGCGACGGTGACCGCAGCGGCCTGTCCATGCTGCGCAACTCGTCCGCCTGGATCGGCGTCAGACGTGACAACGGGGCGAACCGGGTGGTCATGACCAACAACCTCACCATGGACAGCAGCTGGAACACCACCAACCCCGGCACGGAGATAGCCAGCGCGGCGATCAACGGCGGACGTATCTGGCTGCGCGTCAACGCCGACATCAGACCCGGCGCGGGACGACAGGCGCGCTTCTCCTACAGCACCGACGGCACCAACTTCGTCTCCCTCGGCAACGCCCTCACCCTCGACAACAACTGGCCGTTCTTCATGGGCTACCGGTTCGGCGTCTTCAACTACGCCACCCAGGCCATCGGCGGCAGCACCACCGTCAGGAGCTTCAACATCACCACCCCCTGATCACGGTTGCGCCGGTGCGACTCCGGCACGCCGGCCC
>NZ_JBHUVA010000027.1:0-76955 GCF_042670805.1 Micromonospora sp. NPDC057141
GCCCGGCGCGGCGCGGCCCGGATGCTCTGGCTGGCGCCGCGCCAGGCGCCGCCCCGGCCGAGGTGCACGACCAGGTCGCCGCCGAGGACGGGCAGCCCGTCGAGGTAGCGGTGCAGCCGGACGTGCTCGGTGCCGTCGGCGTCGGTCGCGACGTTCTTCAGCGTGAAGGTCTGCCCGTCACCGGTGAGGGCGTCGGCGGCGTGGGACTTCAGCTGGGCGACGGCGCGGGTGAACGCGTCGGCGGAGGGGGCGGCGGCCGGGGCGGCGACGGCCGCGCCGGGCACGGCGGTGGCCAGCAGCGCGGCCGAGGCCAGGCCCGCCAGGACAGTGGTACGACGCATGAGGCTCCTGCCTTCACTCGACGACCGGTCGGAAGGGGGTGCCGACCGGCGGTGACCCGGTGGTGGTGGCCGCCGGGCCGGCCCACGGCCCGCAGGTGGCGGGCCGCAGGGGCACCCCGAAACATCGACGTAACGAAGATCCTCGATGGGTGCCGGTGTCATTGTTGCGCCGAGCAACCGGTTTCCGTCACCTCTGCGACGAGAAATTTTGCGACACCGTGCGCGTTCGGAGGAATGCGACGAGTGATCGCGTACCGGGCGGAGGGTGGCGTCCGCCGCGTCGCGTGGCAACCTGTCACATCCCTGCGGCAGGATGCTCCTCGTGTGCCGTGACCGAGACGACCAGCTGACGGGAGCGGGCCGATGACCGAGAGCCTGCCGATCACCGACGACGGGTCCGCCGGCCCCGGCGAGGGGGTCGGCCGCGTGCTCGGCACCGCCGACGCCACCCCGCTGACGTTCTGGACGGCCGTGGCGCCGGGCAGCTACCTCCAGCTCGACGACGTGGTGGTGACCCGGCGCGAGATGCCCGACCGCGAGCCGGTGACCATCGCCGGGGTGGTGACCCAGGTGCGGGCGCGGCACGAGGGCGCCCAGTTCGACTCCGACGTCTTCGCCATCGCCGACGGCACCCTGCCGGCGATGGTGCAGGAGGCCGCCGAGATCACCACCACCCGGGTCGACCCGGAGGTCTACGTCCCGCCGACGCCGGGGGCGGTGGTATACCGCGCCGAGGGCGACGCGCGGGCCCGGGCGCTGCACTTCGACCGGATGGAGCGGCGGATCCCGATGGGGATGGGCCGCGACGGGGTGCCGGTCTACCTCAACGCCGACTTCCTCGACGGCACCCGGGGCGCACACGTCTCCATCTCCGGCATCTCCGGAGTCGCCACCAAGACCAGCTTCGCCACGTTCCTGCTCTACTCGGTCTTCCGCTCCGGCGTCCTCGGCGGCGACGCGGTCAACGCCAAGGCGCTGATCTTCAACGTCAAGGGCGAGGACCTGCTCTTCCTCGACCACCCCAACACCCGCCTCGACGACGCCACCCGCGCCGGCTACGCCAAGCTCGGGCTCAGCGCCGGGGCGTTCCCCGACGTGCGGGTCTACGCCCCGCCCCGGGCCGGCGACTCCTCCGGCACGCCCGACGTGAGCAGCCGGCTGACCGGGGTCGACAGCTTCTACTGGACGCTGAGCGAGTTCTGCGCCGACCGCCTGTTGCCCTACGTCTTCGCCGACGCCGACGACGAGCGCCAGCAATACACGATGGTCGTCCACTCGGTCGCCGCCCACCTGGCCCGCTACGCCCAGCCCGCCGACGGCGGGGTGAGCGTCGACGGGGTGCGCCTGGGGTCCTACACCGACCTGGTCGACCACATCGTCGAGCAGCTCAACGACGACGAGACCCGGGGCGACTGGGCGGGCAGCGCGGTCGGCCTCGGCACGGTCAACGCGTTCGCCCGGCGGCTGATCGGCAGCAAGAAGGACCTGGGCCGGCTGATCCGCGGCGACCTGGCCGCCCGCCGCCCGCACAGCATCAACACCGCCGAGTCCGCCCAGGTGACCGTCGTCGACCTGCACAACCTGCCCGACCGGGCGCAGCGGTTCGTGGTCGGGGTGACGCTCAAGAGCGAGTTCGAGCGCAAGGAGAAGGCGGGCACGGCCAAGCCGCTGCTCTTCGTCGTCCTCGACGAGCTCAACAAGTACGCGCCCCGGGAAGGCTCCTCCCCCATCAAGGAGGTGCTGCTCGACATCGCCGAGCGGGGCCGCTCGCTCGGGGTGATCCTGGTCGGCGCGCAGCAGACGGCGAGCGAGGTGGAGCGGCGGATCGTCACCAACTCGGCGATCCGGGTGGTCGGCCGGCTCGACCCGGCCGAGGCGTCCCGCCCGGAATACGGCTTCCTGCCGCCGGCCCAGCGGCAGCGGGCGCTGCTGGCCAAGCCGGGCACGATGTTCGTCAACCAGCCGGACATCCCGGTCCCGCTCTGCCTGGAGTTCCCGTTCCCGGCGTGGGCCACCCGGGTCTCCGAGGCCGGCCGGGCGCCCGCGGAGACGCTACGGTCGATCACGGGGGCGGCCGACCCGTTCGCGGTGGTCGGCTCCGGCGGCGGCACGAGCGACGACGACATCCCGTTCTAGGGGGCACCGGCCATGAAGATCCTGCACACCTCCGACTGGCACGTCGGCAAGGTGCTCAAGGGGCAGTCCCGGGCCGAGGAACACAAGCAGGTCCTCGCCGGGGTGATCGACGTCGCCCGCGCCGAGCGGCCCGACCTGGTGATCGTCGCCGGCGACCTCTACGACACGGCCGCGCCCACGCCAGAGGCGACCCGGCTGGTCACCCGGGCGCTGACCGCGTTGCGCCGCACCGGCGCCGACGTGGTGGCCATCGGCGGCAACCACGACAACGGCCAGGCCCTCGACGCGCTGCGGCCGTGGGCCGAGGCCGCCGGCATCACCCTGCGCGGCGGGGTGCGGGAGAACCCCGACGAGCACGTCATCGACGGCACGACGGCCGGCGGGGAACGCTGGCGGGTCGCCGCGCTGCCGTTCCTGTCCCAGCGGTACGCCGTGCGGGCCGTGGAGATGTACGAGCTGACCGCCGCCGAGGCCACCCAGACGTACGCCGACCACCTGGGCCGGGTGCTCGGCCGGCTCACCGAGGGCTTCGCCGAGCCCGACCGGGTGCACCTGGTCACCGCGCACCTCACCGTGGTCGGGGCGGCCACCGGCGGCGGCGAGCGCGACGCGCACACCGTCCTCGGCTACGCGGTGCCGGCGACGGTGTTCCCGGGCACCGCCCACTACGTGGCGCTGGGCCACCTGCACCGGTCGCAGCGGGTGTCGGGGCCCTGCCCGATCCGCTACAGCGGCAGCCCTCTCGCCGTCGACTTCGGCGAGCAGGAGAACGTCCCGTCGGTGACCATCGTCGAGGTGACCGCGACCAGCGCGGCGCGCATCCGGGAGGTGCCGGTGCCGGCGGCGGTGCCGCTGCGCACGGTGCGCGGCACCCTGGACCAGCTGGCCGAGATCGCCCCGCCGGAGGGCTGGCTGCGGGTGTTCGTCCGCGAGCAGCCCCGGGCCGGGCTGCGGGAGCAGGTGCAGGAGCTGCTGCCCCGGGCCCTGGAGATCCGGATCGACCCGGAGCTGGTGCCGGCCCCCGGCAGCGGCGCCCGCACCGCCCAGCGGGCCGGCCGCTCGCCCCGGGAGTTGTTCGCCGACTACCTCGACAGCCGGGGGCACGGCGACGCCGACGTCCGGGAGCTGTTCGACGAGCTGTTCGAGGAGGCGGACCGCTGATGCGCCCGATGCGGCTGGACATGGCGGGCTTCACCGTCTTCCGCGACGAGACCACCATCGACTTCACCGACGCCGATTTCTTCGCCCTCGTCGGCCCGACCGGCTCCGGCAAGTCCACGGTGCTGGACGCCATCTGCTTCGCCCTCTACGGCACGGTGCCCCGCTGGGGCGGGACGCGGGGGCTGGGCAACGCGCTCGCCCCGTCGGCCACCGAGGCGCGGGTGCGGCTGGTCTTCGAGTCCGCCGGGGACCGCTACGTGGCGACCCGGGTGGTGCGCCGCGACGGCCGGGGCAACGTCAAGACCGCCAACGCCGGGTTGCAGCTCATGCCGGCCGGGTTCGACGTGACCAAACTGGACACCGGGCTCAGCCCGGAGGACCTGGGCGAGGTGGTCGCCGGCACCCCGGCCGAGATGGACCGGGCCGTGCTGGAGGCGGTCGGGCTGCCGTACGAGCAGTTCACCAGCTGCGTGGTGCTGCCGCAGGGGCAGTTCGCCGACTTCCTGCACGCCCGGCCGGCGACCCGGCAGCAGATCCTGGTGAACCTGCTCGGCCTCGGCGTATACGAGAAGGTGCAGCGGCGGGCCACCGAGCGGGCCGGGCAGGCCGAGGCGAGGCTGGAGGCGGTCGACCGGATGCTCGGCGGGCTCGCCGACGTCGACGACGCGGCGCTGGCCGAGGCGCAGGCCGGGATCGGGCGGGCGCACGAGCTGGCCGAGGCGGTCGCGGCGGCCGTACCGGAACGGGACCGGGCCCGGGCGGCGGCGCGGGACGCACACGCGGCGCTGGCCGCCCTCGACGCCGAGCTGGCCGTGCTCGACGCGGTGCGCGCGCCCGGCGGGGTGGCCGAGGTGGCCCGGGCGGTGGCCGACGCGCGGGCCGGCGTCGGCGAGGCGGCGGGCGCGGTGGCGCTGGCCGAGGAGCGCGAGGAGAAGCTGCGCGGCGAGCTGGCCGGCGCGGGCGACGAGAGCGCGCTGCGGCTGCTGCTGAAGGCGCACGCCGACCGGGACCGGCTCGCCGGGCAGGCCGGGTCGGTGGCCACGGCGGTGACGGCCGCCCAGGCCGAGCACGACGCTGCGGTGGCCGCGCTGGACGCGGCGCGGGCGGCGGCGCAGCGGGCCGAGGCGGAGCTGGAGGCGGCGTTCCGGGCGCACGAGGAGGCCAAGGCCACCGACCAGGCGGTGGCGCTGCGGGCGCACCTGGTCGACGGGGCGGCCTGCCCGGTCTGCGAGCAGGTGGTGTCCCGGGTGCCGGCGGTGCCGGCCGGTTCGGCGGTGGCGCGGGCCACCGCCGCGGGAAAGGCGGCCCGGGCGGCCGTGCAGGCGGCCCAGCGGGTGGTGCAGGAGCGCGACGCGGCGGCCCGGGACGTGGAGCGGGTGCTGCTGCGGGCCCGCGCCGAGCACGACCAGTTGCGGGGGCGGCTGGCCGAGCTGGACGACCAGCTCGTCGGTGCCGCCGCCCCGGCGGCGCTGCGACACGACCTGGCCGAGCACGCCCGGCTGCGCAAGGCCCTCGACGACGCGGCGGGCGCGGTCCGGGCGGGGCGCGACGCCGCCCGGCGGGCCCGGGGGGTCCTCGACGCGGCCGAGGAGCGGCTGCGCGCCACCTGGCGGGACTTCGACGCGGCCCGCGACGGGCTGGCCCGGTTCGGCCCGCCGGCCGCCGACCGCAACGACGTGGCCGCGGCCTGGGCGACCCTGGCCGGGTGGGCCGGCGGGGAGGCAGCGCGGCGGCGCGCGGACCGGGCGGGGCTGGCCGAGGCGGTCGCCGGCGCGGAGGCCGCCGAGGCGGCCGTCCAGGAGCGGATCGCGGGCGTCTTCGCCGCCGCCGGGCTGGCCGCCGGGGACGACCCGGTGCGGGCGGCCACCGTCGCGGTGGAGCGCGCCGAGGCCACCCACCGGCGGCTGGTGGAGCGCCGCGAGCAGGCCGCCGAGCTGCACGAGCAGCGGGCCGGGCACGAGCACCAGGCCCGGGTGGCCCGGGCCCTGGCCGGGCACCTGCGGGCCAACAACTTCGAGCGCTGGCTGCTGGCCGAGGCGCTGGACCTGCTGGTCGACGGCGCGTCGGGGATCCTGCGCGAGCTGTCGGGCGGCCAGTACGACCTGGTCCACGACAAGGGCGAGTTCTTCGTCGTCGACCACCACGACGCCGGGCTGCGGCGCGGGGTGCGCACGCTCAGCGGCGGGGAGACGTTCCAGGCGTCGCTGGCCCTGGCGTTGGCGCTGTCGGAGCAGCTCGCCGGGATGTCCACCACGGCGGCGAGCCTGGAGTCGATCGTCCTTGACGAGGGGTTCGGCACCCTGGACGCGGCCACCCTGGACACGGTGGCGGCCACCCTGGAGAGCCTGGCCGCCCGGGGCGACCGGATGGTCGGCGTGGTCACCCACGTGCCGGCGCTGGCCGAACGCATCCCGGTCCGGTTCGAGGTCCGCAAGGACGCCCGCACCGCCCGGGTGGAACGGACCGGCCTGTGACGGGGCCGGGCGGGGCCGGTCCCACCGGCTGGGGGCCGGGCGGGACGGGGCCGGGCGGGGGCGGGCCGGTGGGCGAGGCCCCGGAGCTGTTCGTCGACGCCTGGGACCCGGGCTACGGCGCGTCCTTCGAGGCGGTGCCGGGCGGGCCGGCCACCCCGAGCCGCCAGCAGGTCGACGCCGAGGTGGAGCTGCCGGCGGTGGACTGGCGGGCCATCGACGTCCGGCCCGGCGTCCGGGCCCCGGACGTGGTGCTGCTCGTCGACGGCGTACGCCGGATCGACGCCAGTGTGTGGACGGCCGAGGCCGACGGCGCGTCGTTCCCCGGCGTGGCCGCCTCGTACGCCGCCGGGGTGGTCCGCTGCGACCTGGAGCGCGGCGCGGCGCGGCTCGCCGGCACCCAGGTGCGGCGGGGGCTGTTCACAGCCAGCCCGTCGGCCCGGGAGGTGCGCGCCGGCACGGTGCGCTACCCGGTGCACCGGGTCGGCGGCACCGGCGAGCTGAACAAGCTCCAGGCGGCCGTGCAGGGGCCGCTGACCGCGCTGGAGGTGGAGGTCTCCGGGGCGGCCCGGGTCGACGGGGACCTGCTGGTCGTCGACGGCCCGCTGCGCAGCCGCCGGCAGCTGCCCCGCACGCTCGGGTACGTCAAGACCCAGCACAGCCAGTATCTCGACGCCCGGCTGACCGCCGTGGTCACCGGGCTGCGGGCCGGCCAGCGGTCCCCGGTGTTCAAGCTCGTCACCGCCTGGGGCGGCTACTCCTGGTATCTTCGGCTGCCCGTCTCCGGGGGCGCGCCGTGGGCCGGCATCGTACGGGTGGAGTGCTCGGCCGAGCTGGCCGAGTCCGAGGCGTTCGCGCTGGCCGACCTGTCGCTGGTCACGCTCCCCCGGTTCGCGTCCACCCCGTACAAGGATCCGCGGGCCCCGCAGAACCTCATCCCGATCGCCGGCCTGGAACGCCGCCTGCGGGCGCTGCTCGGCGACGCCCGCCTGCTGCACCGGGCGCTGACCGCCGCGGCCCGGGGCCGCGGGCCGCGCTGATGACGACCGGGCCCGCCGCCACGGCGGCCCCGACGGGCGGTCGCTGATGGGCCGCCGCCGGGGCACGGACCGGGTGACCGCGCGGGTCGACACCGGCGAGGCCGAGCTGGTCCCGGACGCCGACCGGCCGCGGTCGTTCACCCTGCTGCTCGACGGCGCGCCGCAGTCGCACGTGGACCTCGCCGACCCCACCCACCTGGAGTTCGAGTACGTCCGGCGGCTGGCCGCCGCCCTCGACCTGATCGCGCCGGCGGGCGCACCGCTGCGGGTGCTGCACCTCGGCGGCGGGGCGCTGACCCTGCCCCGGTACGTGCAGGCCACCCGCCCCGGCTCCACCCAGCGGGTGTCCGAGGTGGACGCCGCCCTGGTCGACCTGGTCCGCCGGGAGCTGCCCTGGCCGGCCGACCCCCGGCTGCGGGTGCGGGTCGCCGACGCGCGGGCCACCCTGGAGTCCACCCGCGACGCCAGCTACGACGTGGTGGTCGCCGACGTCTTCGCGGGCGCCCGCACCCCGGCGCACCTGACCAGCGTGGAGTACGCGGCCGAGGTGGCCCGGGTGCTGACCCCCGGCGGCTGCTACCTGGCCAACGTCGCCGACGGGCCGCCGCTGCGACACGCCCGCGCCCAGGTCGCCACGGTGCGCGCGGTGCTGCCCCGGGCCTGCCTGGTCGGCGACGCGGCGGTGTTGCGCGGCCGGCGCTACGGCAACCTGGTGCTGGTCGCGAGCCGAATCGACCCGCCGGTGCCGGAGCTGACCCGACGGGCGGCCGGGGACTGGTTCCCGGGCCGGGTGCTGGCCGGCGACGAGCTGGGCCGGTTCGCCGGCGGGGCCGCCGTGGTGCACGACGCCGACGCCACCGACTCCACTCCGCCCCCGCCGGGAATTTTTTCGGTGCGCCGTTGATCCGCTGGGCCGCCCGGTGCGTATCCCCGGGCGGCCATGCCCGGTGGGGGTCGGGCTGATGTCATCGGACACCCGGAGGTCTGCATGCATGCGGTGGCGGCCGGCTGGCACGGCGACGCGGTGAGGGTGGGCTGGATGTCCCCCCGCGCACAGCCGCAGTCCCGCGCGTCCAGGTCGACCCGGGGGGTCGACGTACGCCCCGCCGATGGCCAGAATGGCCCGGTGTCTCCGCGATCAGCACCTGGGCGGCACCAGGCCACGTCCACTGAGACCAACCACTCCGACCAGTTGATCCGGCTGCTCTACGCCGAGCACGCCGGGCCGCTGCTGGCGTTCGTGATGCGGCTCACCGGCGGGGACCGGCAGCGCGCCGAGGACATCGTGCAGGAGACGCTGCTGCGGGCCTGGCGCAACGCCCACCGCCTCGGCGCGCAGGGGCAGGGCTCGCTGCGGCCCTGGCTGGTGACGGTGGCCCGGCGGATCGCCATCGACGAGCACCGCAGCGAACAGGCCCGCCCGGCGGAGACGTACGACCGGGACCTGACGGCCTTCGCCGAGTCGGACAGCACCGACCGGGTGCTGCGCACCATGACGGTCGCCGATGCGCTGCGTACGCTGAGTCAGTCGCACCGGGAGATCCTGGTGGCGACGTACTTCCGGGGCCGGACGGTGCCGGAGGCGGCGGAGGAGCTGGGCCTGCCGCTCGGCACCGCCAAGTCGCGGGTCTACTACGCCCTGCGCGCGCTGCGCACGGCCCTGCAGGAGAGGGGGGTGACGGAATGAGCCGGGCAGATCACATGGACGTCGCCGCGTACGCGCTGGGCGTGCTGGACGAGCACGACACCGAGCGGTTCGAGGAGCACCTCGCCACATGCTGGGCGTGCGCCGCGGAGCTGGAGACGATGGTTCCCGTGGTGGGGCTGCTCTCCGACATCGACGGCGAGACGATGACGGCCCTGGAACAGACCGCCACCGACCCGGCCCTGCTGGACCGGACGCTGGTCGCCGTCCGGGCGCACCGGCGACGGACCCGGTTCCGGCAGATGCTGGCCAGCGCCGCCGCCGTGGCGGTGTTCGGCGGGCTCACCGGCGTCGGCATCGCCAGCGTCGCCGGTGGCGGCGAAGCGCCGCGCATCGGCGCGCAGCCGACGGCGTCGGCTCCGGTCGACGGCACGCCGAGCCCTGGGCGCAGCACCGGCCCGAACGACCCGGGCACCGGTGGCAACGAGCAGGAGGGCGAGCCGTTCACCGCCGTCGACGCGTCCACCGGTGTGCAGCTCAACATGTGGCTGATCTCGAAGGACTTCGGCACCCGGATCGACTTCCAGCTCAAGCGGCTGCCGGGGCCGCGCACCTGCCGGCTGATGGTGGTCCGCAAGAACGACACGACCGAGGTCCTGTCGACCTGGTCGGTGCCCGGGGGCGGCTACGGCACCACCACCAATCCGCTGCCGCTGGAGCTGAGCGGGGCCACATCCGTGCCGAAGGACGACATCGCCAAGCTGGTGGTGCAGTCGGTGGACGTCAACGGGGTGGCCAGCCCGCTGGTGCAGGTGCCGATGTAGGACGCGTACCCGAATCGGCGTCGGTCGCTGTCGCGGCCGGCGCCGATTTTGCGTGCCCGCAGTTCGCCGGAGGGGTTGTCCGGCGGTACGCGCGGCAGCCGGGAATGGTTCAACCGAGATAAGTGAAATTGACCACTGTTATTCCTTCAACCTTGACAGCCGACCTGCCCGTACTAACCGGCGAACTGCAAAGAATGAGGAGGGCACGTGGCACAGCTGAAGCGGACCGTCATCGTCGCAAGCGCCATGGTCGCACTTACGGCCTGCGCTCCCGCAGGTTACGACGGGGCGAGCTCGGGCGCGGCAGAGCCGGTCGCAGTGGCCGCGGCCGAGCCCACTGCGGCAGTGGAACCGGAGGCCTCGGCCTCCCCCGACGCGGCGGCCACCACCGCGGCCCCGGACGCCGCGCCGCCGGCCGACGTCGAGCTGACCGACCAGCTCGTCGGCAAGAAGGTGGCCCGGATGGGCAAGGTGGTCACCGACGAGGAGGGCTGGGTCCTCTACCGGTTCGACAAGGACTCCGACGACCCGCCCGCGTCGAACTGCGTGGACAAGTGCGCCGAGGTGTGGCCGCCCGCGCTGACCGACGGCAGCCCGCAGCTCAGCGGCGTCTCCGACGACAAGGTCGGCACCATCACCCGGCAGGACGGCACCCGGCAGATCACCCTGGGCGGCTGGCCGCTCTACCGCTACATCGGCGACAAGAAGCCGGGCCAGTGGAAGGGCCAGGGCGTCGGCGGCACCTGGTTCGTCGCCCAGCCCGACGGCAAGAAGAACCTCGAGTGCCTGCCGACCGGCACCCCGAAGGCGGTCGCCCCGCCGTCGTCCAGCGACGCGGGCGCCGCGGACTCCGGCTACTCGTACTGACGGACCCGGTGGTCGGTCGCGGCCGGGGAGGGCACGACCGACCACCGCCGTGAACCGGACCGGCGTACCGGCAACGCCGCGTCCCGGCCGCGGCGCCGGCCCCCGAAGAGGATGGGCCGGCGCCGCGATCCGCCGGACCTCCCGGAGCGGAGGAGGGCGGTGGGCGCGCTGACGCCAGCACCCGCGCCCACCGAGGTCCCCCCACCCCGCACCTCACGGCCGGTTCCGGCCGCTCCGCTCCGGCAAGGAGGCACCGCCGACGTTCCCCACGTCGGCGGTGCCGCTCTTTGTGCCGTGGGGCAGCGTGGCAGAGTGACGGGGTGAGTGAACCCTCCGCGCGCCGGGCGCTGCGCCCGCCCGCCGGCTACCGGCTGGCCGCGTCGGTCCGGCCGCTCACCTTCAGCACGTACGACCCGTGCGCCCGCATCGCCGCCGGCACGTTCTGGTGGGCGACCCGCACCCCCGCCGGCCCCGCCACCCTCGCGCTCCGCCCGGCCGGCGCCGGGGAGCTGCTCGCCGAGGGGTACGGCCCGGGGGCCGACTGGGTGGTCGAGCGGGCCGACGCCGTCGCCGGGCTCCGCGACGACCTCACCGGGTTCGCCGAGCGGGCCGCCGCGCACCCGGTGGTGGCCCGGCTGGCCGCCCGGCATCCCGGCCTGCGGATGCCGGCCACCGGCCAGGTCTTCCCCCGGGCGCTGCGGGCGATCCTGGAACAGAAGGTCACCGGCACGGATGCCTACCGGGCGTACGCGACGGCCGTGCGCCACTTCGGCGAGCCGGCACCCGGGCCGATGCAGCCGCTGCTGCTGCCGCCCGACCCGGCGGCGGTGGCCGCCGCGCCGTACTGGGTGTTCCACCCGTTCGGGGTGGAGCAGAAGCGCGCCGACACGCTGCGCCGGGCCGCCGCCGAGGCCGCGCGGCTGGAACGCTGCGCCGACGCCGCCGAGGCGACCCGCCGGCTGACCGCCGTCGGAGGCATCGGGGCGTGGACGGCCGCCGAGGTGGTGCGGATCGCGTACGGGGACCCGGACGCGGTCAGCGTCGGCGACTACCACCTGCCCCACACGGTGGCCTGGGCCCTGGCCGGCGAGCCGCGCGGCGACGACGCCCGGATGCTGGCGCTGCTGGAGCCGTTCCGGGGGCACCGGGGGCGGGTCTGCCTGTTGCTCGCCGCCGGGGGCGTGCAGGCACCCAGGTACGGGCCGCGCATGCCGATCCGCTCCTTCGCCCGGTACTGACCCGCGCCTCGGGCCGCACCGTCAGGCGGCGGGGCGGGAGCACAGGCGGCGCAGGGTGCGGCCCAGCCACCAGGCGTACCCCCGTTGGAAGGCCCGGCCGGCGGGCCCGGCCGCGCGCATGAACCAGCGGTCCGGCCGGCTGAACGCGCGCACCTCGAACCAGACGGCACCGGAGCCGTCCCGCTCCACCACGAACGCCTCCTCGCCCCGCTCCGGGTGGCCGGGCAGCGTGCCGTACCCGAAGCCGGCCCGGCCCGGCTCGTCCACCGCCCAGACCACCTCCGTCGGGCCCCAGATCCGCGCCGGTCCGACGCCCAGCCCTGGCGTGACCCGCGCCCCCGGGGCGGCGCGCGGCACGCCGGTGCGCATCACCACGCCGGCGGCACGGTGCAGCCGCCAGCCGAGCACCGCGTTCGCCGCGATCGGGAAGCCTCCGTCGGGCAGCCGGACCCGGTGGCGCAGGTGGTGGTAGCCGGTAGGCAGGGTGCCGTCGCGGGTCGCCCCCACCTCGGGGTACGTCAGCTCGGACACGGCGGCGACCTCCTCGCGTGGGACACCCGCCAGGGTACGGCCGCATCGTCGGGCACCGCCCGGACGCCCACGGCATCCCGCTCGCCGTGCTGGAGAAGCGGCTGGTCAGCCCGGCTGGCAGCGACGCCTGAGCCCGTCGGCCTCAAGCCGCAGGTAGCGCCGGATGAGGCCACCGTAGCGCCAGCCGACCGGTGCGGCCAGCAGGCCGGACTGGTCCAGGCTCAGCTCGACCCGGACCCCGCCGCCGGGCAGCGGGACGATCCGGTGGTCGCCACGGCTGCGCACGCCGGGCAGCGCGCAGACCCAGACGAAACGGTACGGTGCGTCGACCTCGACGACCCGCCACACGGCGGGACGCAGCCCGGGCTGTTCCAGCCGGGCGGTGGAGCCCACGGTCAGCGGCCCCGGCTCCAGCCGGTGCGCCCGCCGCACGGAGGCGGTCCACTCCGGCCAGCGCTCCACGTCGGACTGCACCGCCCAGACCCGCTCGGCGTCGGCGTCGATCTCCGTGACCACCTCGAAGCGCATGCGTCCTGCCCCTTCCGTCGTCCCCGCCGCTGCCCCACGCCCCCCGACGAGACCGGGCGCGAGATCGTGACCGGGGTGGTCTCCCCCGGATCTTGGACACCTGTCGTTCCGCGCGGACACCAACTGTCCAACATCGGAAGGCGGGAGGGTCGCGGGGGGGTCAGGCGGCCTCGTGGAGGTCGGCCAGGGTGAGCGGGGTACGCCGGCGCAGCAGCTCCTCCAGCTCGGCGACCGTGCCGACCTCGCCGAGCACGTCCTTGCCGCCGCCGAAGCGGGCCGGGTAGCGGCGCACCAGGCGGTACCGGTAGCGACCGTGGATCAGCTCGACGCTGACCCGCCAGCGCCCGCAGCACCCGCAGACCCACTCCCGCACTCGGCGAAAGTAGCTCTGGGCTGCGCAAACACCATCCGGTCGCGCGGGCCGGGACGGGACGGGCGGGGACACCCCGCCCCACCACCGCCGGTGATCCGCCTCACGACTGTCGGTGGTGTCTGGTTGACTGTCGCCGTGGACCTGCCGATCAACCCGCCGGTCGAACCGATGCTGGCCAAGGCCGTCTCGCGGCTGCCCACCGACCCCGGCACGACGTACGAGCCGAAGTGGGACGGCTTCCGCTGCATCGTGTTCCGCGACGGCGACGAGGTGGAGCTGGCCAGCCGGGGCGGCAAGACGATGACCCGCTACTTCCCCGAGGTGGTCGAGCAGGCCCTGCGGCAGCTGCCCGAGCGGTGCGCCGTCGACGGTGAGCTGATCGTGATCCGCCGCGACGGCCCGGACGGGCAGCCCCGGCTCGACTTCGAGCTGCTCGCCCAGCGCATCCACCCCGCCGCGTCCCGGGTGAAGCTGCTGGCCGAGACGACCCCCGCCGACTTCGTCGCCTTCGACCTGCTCGCCCTCGGCGACGAGCTGCTGACCGACCGGCCCTACCCGGAACGCCGCGCCCGGCTGGAGCGGGCCCTGGCCGGGGTGCACCCGCCGGTGCACGTCACCCAGGTCACCACCGACCCCGCCACGGCCCGCCGCTGGTTCGACGTGTTCGAGGGCGCCGGGCTCGACGGGCTGATCGCCAAGCCCGCCGACCTGCCCTACGAGCCGGGCAAGCGGCTGATGGCCAAGGTCAAGCACGCCCGCACCGCCGACGTCGTGGTGGCCGGCTTCCGCTGGCACAAGACCGGCCCGGTGGTCGGCTCGCTGCTGCTCGGCCTCTACGACGACGGCGTGCTGCAACACATCGGGGTCAGCTCCTCGTTCACCGCCGCCCGCCGCAAGGAGCTGCTGGACGAGCTGGCACCCTACCGGGACGCCGACCCCGACCACCCGTGGGCGCACGGCGACCACGAGCGCGGCCAGCGCATCCCCGGCGGCGTCAGCCGGTGGACGGGCACGAAGAACCTGGAGTGGGAGCCGCTGCGCCCGGAGCTGGTGGCCGAGGTGGGCTACGACGCGATGGAGGGCGACCGGCTGCGGCACACCGCCCGGTTCGTCCGCTGGCGGCCCGACCGCGACCCCCGGTCCTGCGGCTACGACCAGCTCGACCGCCCGATCCGCTACGACGTCGACCAGGTCCTGCGCGGCGATCCGGCGGCGACGGCCGAGCCCAGGCCCGGCCGGGCGTAGCCTGAGGCGTCGGCACGATCGGTCGACACGATCACGAGAGGCGCGCCGGTGACCCGCATTCCCGACCGGATCCGCCGGGTCCGGCTGACCCTCGCCGGGCTCGGCGCCGCGGTTGTGGTCGCCGCCGGCTGCACGCTGCCCGCGTTCGCGCCGCGCACGGAGGGCGCGGGCGAGGCCGCCCCGCCGGGCGCCGCCCCGACCTGGCGGGCCTGCCCCGAGGTGGCCGACGACCTGGTGGGCCGGCGCGCGCCCGACATGCGCTACGAGTGCGCCCGCATCGCCGTGCCGCGCAACTGGGGCACCGGCGGCGGCGCGACGGCCGGGCCGGGCACCGGGGAGACCTTCGAGATCGCCCTGCTGCGGGCCCGCTCGACGAAGCAGCGGGACCGGATCGGCTCCCTGGTGATCAACCCGGGCGGCCCGGGCGGCTCCGGCGTGGACACCGCCGTCTACCTCTCCTTCGGCCCGACGTTCGGCGGCCTGCCTTCGTCGGTCACCGAGCGGTTCGACATCGTCGGCTTCGACCCGCGCGGGGTGGCCCGGTCCAGCCCCGTGAAGTGCATCTCCGACGCCGACCTCGACGCCAGCTTCGGCTACGACCCCGACCCGGAGTCCCCGGCGTCCTTCGACGGGTTCGTGGCGCTCAACGAGCGGATCGGGCGCGGCTGCGGCAACAAATACGGCGACCAGCTCCCGCTCTACGGCACCGAGCAGGCCGCCCGCGACATGGACGCGGTGCGCGCGGCGGTCGGCGACGAGAAGCTGACCTACCTCGGCTACTCCTACGGCACCCTGCTCGGCGCGACGTACGCCCAGCTCTACCCGCAGCGGGTGCGGGCCCTGGTGCTCGACGGCGCGGTCGACCCGACGCAGGACCTGGTGGCCGGCTCGGAGAGCCAGGCGAAGGGCTTCGAGCGGGCGTTCGACAACTTCACCCGGTGGTGCGCCGCCAACGCCGGGCGTTGCCCGCTCGCTCCGGACGCCCGGGCGGCGGTGACCTCGGCGATCGACAAGGCGAAGGTCTCCCCCGTCAGGGCGGCGGACGGCCGGGAGGCCACCTCCGGCTGGGTCTTCTACGCGGTCATCTCCTCGCTCTACACGGAGTCGGGCTGGCAGGAGCTGGCCCACGCCATCGAGCGGCTGGACGGCGGCGACCCGGGTGAGGTGTTCCGGCTGGCCGACGCGTACGCCGGCCGGGACGACAACGGAAAATACTCGAACCTCTTCGACGCCAACCTCGCGGTCAACTGCACCGACGCGACCGAGAAGCCGAGCGTACAGCGCATCCGTCAGCTCCAGTCGCAGTGGCGTCAGACGTACCCGCTGTTCGGCCCGGCCCTCGCCGTCGGCATGCTCGGCTGCGCCGAGTGGCCCGGCGGGCGGGACCCGTACCCGACGGGGAAGGCGGCCGGCGCTCCGCCGATCGTGGTGGTGGGCACCACCGGCGACCCGGCGACGCCGTACGAGCAGACGGCGACGCTGGCCTCGATGCTGGGCGTCGGCCGGGTGCTGACCTGGGAGGGCGAGGGGCACACGGCATACCCGCAGACGAGCTGCGTGACCGACGCGGTGGACGCGTACCTGATCTCGCTGACGGTGCCCCGGGAGGGGCTGCGCTGCCCGGCCCGGTGACGCTCACCCGCGCCCGGCGACGGCTCACCCGCGGAATTTGCGGGCGCGTCGCCCCGGCGGCGGGGGCGGGGTGGGCTCGGTCGGCAGGTCGATGCCGTGCCGGGCCGCCAGCTCCTCCAGCAGGGCCCGCATCCGCCGTACGTCGGCCTTCAGCTCCTCCTGCTCGTCGTGCTCGAAGGCATCGTCGTCCACGATCAACTGGCTGGCGAAGTGCGCGGTGATCAGCGGGATGACCAGCAGCACCATGGTCGAGATGAGCAGCGCCGCGAGGGCGCGGCCGGCCCCCGTGGTCGGGGAGATGTCGCCGTATCCGACGGTGGACGCGGTGACCACCGCCCACCAGACCGAGTCGGCGGCGCTCTTGTGCTCCACGTGGCTGTAGGCCACCCCGGCCACCACGATCATCAGCAGGTACGACGTGATCAGCGTCTTGGGCGAGTTGGCGAACCACACGAGGCCCCGGTAGATCCAGCGGAACGGCAGCAGCAGGACGTCCATGCCGCATCATGCTGCCCGGTCCCGGCAACCCGTGGTCGGGACATCGCCCGCTGCCGTTGTGCCAGGCTGATGCCATGCGCACAGTGATCTTCCGGGAGGCGGTCCGGGCCGACCTGCCGGCCATCGTCGCCCTGCTCGCCGACGACGTGCTGGGCCGGGCCCGCGACGTCGCCGAGGTGGACGACGCGTACGAGCGGGCCTTCGCGGACATCTCCGCCGACCCCCGCAACCATCTCGTGGTGGCCGACGACGGCGGGGTGGTCGTGGGCTGCCTGCAGATCACCTACATCCCCGGCCTCGGCCGGCACGGCGCGGAGCGGTCCCTCATCGAGGCGGTGCGGGTGCGCTCCGACCGCCGGGGGCGGGGGCTGGGCGGCGAGATGATCCGTTGGGCGATCGAACAGGCAAGGCACCGCGGCTGTGCCCTGGTGCAGCTCACCACCGACAAGTCCCGCACCGACGCCCACCGCTTCTATCTGAACCTGGGCTTCCAGCCCACCCACGAGGGCATGAAGCTCCCCCTCTGACCCCGCCCCCGCAGGGACGGGGCGGGTCAGGGGGTGGGGGTCAGGTGGCCGTCGCGGAGGGTGAGGGTGCGGTCGGCCAAGTCGATGAGGGCCGGGTCGTGGGTGGCTACCAGGGCCGTCATGCCGCGCGCATGCACCACCGCGCGGAGCAGGTCCATGATGGAGCGGCCCGTCTCCGAGTCGAGCTGGCCGGTGGGTTCGTCGGCGATCAGCAGGTCCGGCTCGTTGGCGAGAGCCCGGGCCAGCGCCACCCGCTGCTGCTGCCCGCCGGAGAGCTCGTACGGCCGCTGCGCGGCGTGCCCGCCCAGCCCCACCAGCTCCAGCAGCACCGCCACCCGTTCCTCCCGCTCGGCGGCGGGCACCTTCGCCAGCCGCAACGGCACCCCGACGTTCTCGGCGGCGGAGAGGATCGGGATCAGCCCGAAGGTCTGGAAGACGAACCCGACGGTCCCCCGGCGCAGCCGCAGCAGCTCCCGCTCGCCGGCCGTGCCGAGATCGTGCCCGGCCACCCGCACCCGGCCGGAGTCGGGCCGGTCCAGGCCGCCGACCAGGTTCAACAGGGTGGTCTTCCCGGCACCCGACCGGCCCCGGACGGCGACCAGCTCGCCCCGGCCGGCGCTGAACGAGACGTCCCGGACGGCGTGCACCGCCCGGTCGCCACGGCCGAAGGTGCGACTCACCCGGTCCACCCGCACCACCTCGTCCGCCGTCGAGGCGACTCCGGCGGCGGCCCCGGGGGCGAACCCGGAGGTGGGGGCGGTGGCGACGAGGGGGCCGGGCCGCTGCTGCTCGCTCACGTGTCACTCCGTTCGGTGTCTGCCCGGCCGACCGGCCGCACCTCGACGTGGTCGGGTTCCAGGGTGAGCCGGACCCGGTCGCGCAGGGCCAGGGCGTCGACGAAGGACTCCGGCAGCTGCATCCGGCCGGCGCGATCCAGCACGGCGTACTCCTCGCTGACCAGCTCGGTGCTGCCGTCCGCGCCGATCCGCGCGGTCCGGCGTACCTCGGAGGCGGTCCGGCCGTCGCGGATGGCGACGGTCCGGCGGACCTGGGTGGCCACGGCATGGTCGTGGGTGACCACCACGACGGTCACCCCCAGTTCCGCGTTGATCTGCCGCAGCGCGGCGAAGACCTCCGCGCCGGTGGCCTCGTCCAGCTCGCCGGTCGGCTCGTCGGCGAAGAGCACCTCCGGGTCGTTGGCCACGGCCACCGCGACCGCGCAGCGCTGCTGCTCCCCACCGCTGAGCTGTGCCGGCCGCCGATCGGCGCAGTTGCCCACGCCGACCAGGTCGAGCAGCTCGCGGGCCCGCTCGCGGCGGGCCCGGCGGGAGCGCCGCCCGGCCAGCCGCATCGGCAGCTCGACGTTCTCCAGCGCGGTCAGGTACGGCAACAGGTTGCGGCCGGTCTGCTGCCAGACGAACCCGGCCATCCGGCGACGGTAGCTCAACCGGCGGCGGGCGGACATCGCGAGCAGGTCGTACTCGGCGACCCGGGCGATGCCGGCGGTCGGGGTGTCCAGCCCGGAGAGGATGTTCAGCAGGGTCGACTTGCCCGAGCCGGACGCGCCCACGATCGCGACCAACTCCCCCCGGTCGATGACCAGGTCGAGCCCCTGCAACGCGACCACCTCGGCCCCGTCGGTCTTGAAGATCCGCACCAGGCCGTCGCAGACGATGTGCCCGCGCAGCCGGTCGTGCCCGCCGGCCCGCTCGGCCGCCCGCTGCGCGGCCCGCCGCTGAAGGGTGGCCAGGTCCGGCGCGGCGGGCGCCGCCACGGTGGCTGTCATCTCAGCTCTCCTCTCCGAGCCGGAGCACCTCGCCGAGGCGCATTCGGCGGTTGTTCACCGTCTCCACGTTCACCGCGAGGGCCAGCGCCACCGCGCCGGCCGCCAGCACGGCCCCGACCAGCCCGGGCGAGAACGCGACCCGGACCGGCTCGCCGCCGGTGAACGCGGCCAGCCCGAGCGCCGGGGTGAGCAGCAGGGGCAGCAGCGCCCCCGTGAGCGCGCCGGTGAGCAGCGCGGCGGCGACCAGAGGCGTCAGCTCCACCAGCAGCAGCCCTCGCCGCTGCCGGCGGGACAGGCCGAGGGTCCGCAGCCGGGAGAGCACCTGCCCCCGTGTCCGCGCCCCGGCAAGCACCGCGAAGGCGATCGCCAGCAGGCCGAACGCGGCGCCTCCGGCCGCGCCGGCGGCGAAGCCGAAGACGAGCAGGCCGTTCGCGCCGCCGCCGCCGAGCTGCTGGCGGGCACCCTGCCAGGTGGTCACCTCGGCGCCGCGCGGGCGCTCCCCCGCGGCGAAGCTGCCGCCGGTCTGGTAGCGGCGCTGACCCTCGTCGCCCGCCCGCCGCAGCGCCTCGACGTCGAACCCGTCGCCGGAGACCAGGAACGCCGTCGGCACCGGGCCGGTCGCGCCCGGGCCGGGTGAGCCTCGGCCGGGCGTGCCTGGGCCGGGCGGCACCGAACCGGGCGCGTCCCTCTCGGGCAGGGCCTGCCAGGGCAGCACCACGAACCGCTCGACGTCGGGTGGGACCAGCGGGAAACCGTCGGCCGTGTCGGCCACCCGGAACGGTTGGGCGTACCCCTGCACGGTCACCAGGGCCGTCCCGTCGAGGCCCGCATGGGTCAGCTCGGCGGCGAGGCCCGGCGAGACGAGCGCGGGCGCCGGCCCCGGCGACGGGCCCGCCCGCAGCACCGGCGGCACCGACACGTCCACCCCGGCGTCCCGCGCCGTGTCGGTCAGGCCCGGGCCGTCGACCAGCAGCACGGTGACGGCGGCGAGACCCGCGTCGACGCCCCGGGCGTCGGCGATGCGCAGCGCGCTCTCCCGCAGCACCGGGGTGCTGCGCCGCACGCCGGGCAACCGTTGCAGGGCGGCACCGGTGTCCGGGGCGAGCCGCTCCCCGTCGACCAGCGCGGACGCCGGCACGGCCGTGGTGGCCGTCCGGTCCCGGCCGGCCTCGATGCCGCCCGCCACGACCCCGCAGAATGCCGCCGTGGCGACCGCGACCACGACGACGACCACCGGCCCGGTGGCCGCCGACCGGCTCGCCCCGGCCACCCCGAGGAACGTCACGCTGCCGCGGGTGCGGGCCGCGACGCGGCCGAGCAGCCGCAGCGGCCAGGGGTAGAGCCGCAGCGCCAGCACCGCGGCGGCGACGGCCAGCAGCACCGGCACCGAGACCAGCAGCGGATCGACCGAACCGGGGGCGAGGCCCCGACGGCGGATCAGGACCGTGGCCAGCACGGCGAGGGCGACGACGAGGAGTTCGAGGGTCAGCCGGCGGCCACCGGCGCGGCGGCCGGACAGGTCGCGTCGAACTCCCGGCAGGGCCGACGCGCCCAGCGTGGCCAGCGGCAGAGCCAGGGTGGCCAGGGCCGCCGCGACGAGGACCAGCCAGTCGGTGCCCGGCGCGGAGCCGGGCAGCAGCCGGCCGAGCAGCCAGCCGAGCGCCGCGGCCGGCGGCACCACCAGCGCCGACTCGGCGAGGCTGCGCCGCGCGCCGCTGGTCCACGCGCCGCCCCGGGCCACCAGCAGGGCGAACTCGGCCTCCCGGCGGCGGGCCGCCAGCCGGGCCGCGAGCACGATCAGCCCCGCCACCGTGGCGAACATCCCGGCGGCGATCACCGCGAGCAGCGTCCGAGCGGCGGAGACCGCGTCGAGGAACTGCCGCAGCGGTACGTCCACAGCCTGCGTGACGCTCAGCCCGGCCGGGGGCGTGCGCTCCAGCCGCCGTACGCCGTCGACGACGGCGCGCAGATCGGCGACGGCCATGTTGCCGAGGCGGTAGCGCCAGGAGAACCGCACCGGCACGCCGGTCGCGATCGCCGCGTCCAGGCCTGCGCCGCTGGTCAGCGCCACCATCTCGTACGGCTCCGCGTCGCCGGCCGGCTCGGTCACCCGCAGCGCCGACGGCAGGGTGTTCCAGATGCCGTCCGTGGCCCGCACGGGCTCGAAGACGCCCACCACGAGCAGTGGGAGCGGCTCCCCGCCGGCACCGCTGAAACGCAGGCGGCTGCCCACGCGGAGGTTCAGCTTGCGGGCCGTGTCGGCGGCCAGCGCGACCTCGACGGGCTGCTCCGCGCCCACCGCCTCCGCCGGCCAGCGTCCCTCGGTCAGGGTGGCCGCCCCGGTGACGCCCGGTGACGCGCGGAGCCGGGCGACGACGAAATAGTTCTTCGCCGCGAGGTCCGGGCCGGTCAGCCGGCTGAAGGCGGTCTCCGCGAGGAACCACCGGCTCTGCACCGCCTCCCGGACGGCCCCGGGCAGGCCCGCCTGGAACGTGTCGAGTTCCTGGCCCCGTGTCGCGGTGACCGGCTGGCCGCCCCCGCCGGCCGGTGCCTCGGCGGCGGTGAGGGTCACGTCCCGCTCGGCGGCCGGGCGGTCGGCGATGTGTTGCCGCAGCCCCCGCTCGGCGAGCCGGTCGGCGGTACGCGGAACGCCGGTCACCAGCAGCGCGGCCACCAGCGCCAGCACCCCCAGCAGGAGGAACTGCCCGGCGAAGGCCCGCACCCGGCGGGCGGCCCCGGCCAGCGCCGACCCGCCCCCGCCCACCGGCCCCCGCCGGCCCGCTGCCCCGCCCCCGTTCACCGGTCGCCGCCGGCCCGCTGCCCCGCCCCCGTTCACCGGTCGCCGCCGATCCGCAGCTGGGCCGCCGCGACGCGTTGGCGGACGCCGGAGGCGATCGCCGTGCTGAACGCGAGCGCCGCCAGCAGCAGGCCGAGGGCGGTGCCGGCGACCGGCAGCCAGGGCAGCGCGAAGGCCGCCTCCGGCACCGGTCGGTCCGCCGACCGGGTGAGCACCACCAGCGGTGCCATGGTGGCACCCACCCCGGCGCCGACCAGCAGCCCGACCCCGACGCCGACGCCGGCCAGGAAGGTCTGCTCGGCGAGCAGTGCGCGGGCGAGCAGCCGCGCCGGGGCGCCCAGGGTGTGCAGGACCGCGAGCTCGCCGATCCGCCGCCGCGCGGTGGCCCAGCCGTCCACCCCCAACCCGACCAGGGCGAGCAGGACGGAGCCCGCCGCCGCCGCGAGCAGGCCCGTGCGCGTGCCGAGCCAGTACGGGTCGCGGCCGGCCTCCGCCGCCGTCACCCGCCGGTCCAGCACGGTCACCCCCGCCAGGTCGGCGACCGCCCGCGCCGCCTCGGCGGACCCGCCGGGCTCGGTGCGGATCCACCACTCCGAGACCGGCCGGACGGTGCCCGTGGCCCGCAGCAGCCAGTCGGCGGCCGCCGGCAGGTCCAGCAGCATGCCGCCGGCCGCCCCGCCGCTGGCCGGCACCGCGTCGACCTCCCCGACCACCGCGACGGTGAGCGTCACCCCGGAGAGGCCGACGTCCATCGTGTCGCCCCGGCCGACGCTCAGCGCCCGGGCCACCTCCGGCGTGATCAGCGCCGGGACCGGTGGGCCGGTCCCGGCCGGCACCACGGCGAAGCGGCTGGGCGGCTGCGACGCGAACCGGCCGCCCGCGACGCGCATGGCCTTCCGTCCGGCGCGCAGCACGCCGTCGGCGAACCGGACCGGCTCCGCACTCTCCGGGTCGTCCAGCCGGGGCACCCAGCCGCCGTCGAGCGGCACCGGACTGGTCGCGCCGCCCGCGTCCACCGTGCGCAGCCCGGCCACCTCCAGCCCGTAGCGGGAGCCGAGCGCCGGCCCGCCGTCCACGTCGAATCCGGCCAGCCGGTAGGTCCGGCCGCCGTTGTCCGGCAGGTCCACGGCCACCGGCACGGGCCGGCCGTCGCTGCCCGCGCTGGCCAGGGGCAGCTTCCAGGCGCCGCCGTCGGCGGTCGTGAGCAGCACGGACACCCGGACCGGGTGCGGCGTGACGGCCCCGGTCACCGGGGTGCCGACCGTGCCGGCGAGCCGGCGGGCGGTGGCGGACAGCTCGACGCCGAGCGGCGCGGCCCGGCCGCGTACCTGCCGGTCGAAGAGGGCCCGGGTCGACTCGCCGGCGAGCCGCTCGTCGAACCGGACCACGTCGGACGCCGCCGCCGTGTCCAGGCTCAGCACGCTCACCGGCAGGTCCTCGCGTCCCACCCGGATGTCGTCGCGCCAGGCCGGCACCGCCCGGTCCACGCCGGGCGCGGCGGCGAGGCGGCCGGCCCGGTCGGCCGGCGCGGCACCGGACCGCTCGACCAGCCGCAGGTCGGTGCCGACGGTGAAGTCCGCCTGGTCGACGTGCGACCGCTCCCCCGTCGTCACCAGCGACCAGGCCAGGGTGCTGCCGCCCACGGCGAGCGCGAGCAGCAGCACCGGGCCGGCGTGCGGCCGGCGGCCGGCCTGCCACATGCCCAGCGTCGCGGCCAGCCATGGCCGGCGGTCGACGAACCGTTCGGCGAGCCGGGCCGCCGGCGGCAGCAGGCGCAGCGCGACGACGGCACCGGCGAGCACGCCCAGCGTGGGTGCCGCCACCAGCAGCGGGTCGACGCCGAGCCGGCCGTCGGAGCCGGCCAGCGGGGAGGAATATTGCCGCAGCTGCGTCCAGGCCAGCAGCGCCAGCCCGACCAGGGCCAGGTCGGCGCCGATCCGCTGGGCCGCCGCGCCCCGGCTCGGCCGGGACCGGGCCGCCATGTCGGCGACGTACGTGCCGGCCCGGCGCAGCGCCGGCAGCTCCATGGCCACCAGGCAGCCGGCCGCCGTGGCGGAGGCGACCGCCCAGGTGAGGGTCGTGCCGCCGGGGGCCGTCAGCTCGGACCAGCCCTGGTCGTGGCCGATCCGGCGCAGGGCCTCGGCGGCGATCGGGGGCCCGAGCAGCGCGGCCGGCAGGACCACCAGGGCGGCCTCCCGCACGGCCAGCCCGGCGATCTGCCGCCGGGCCGCGCCCCGGGCGCGCAGCAGCGCCGTCTGCCCCCGACGGTCCTCGTTGAGCAGGGCAGCCACGAGGACCAGCGCGTACCCGCCGAGGACGAGGACGAGCAGCAACGGGGTGAGCAGCGACGACCGGCCCACCAGGTCGGCGCGGGTCAGCCGGTCGATCAGCCGGTCCATGGTGGTGACGGTCTGGGCGGAGGAGCCGAGGCCCGTCGCCCCGGGCAGGTCGGCGATCTCCGTGGCGACCGCCCGCCGCACGGCGTCCAGCCGGCCCGGCCCGACCGCCGCCAGATCGGGCTCGACCAGCCAGGCCGCCGAGGTGGTGCCGGGGAACGTCCGGTCGAAATCGGCCGGGTCGAGCAGGAACGGCCCGTACGACGTCTCGGAGCCGGCGGCGACGGCGCCCGGCGCGAGCCGCCAGTACGACCCGGCAGGGTCCCGGGGCCGGAAGAGGCCGACCACCTCCACCTCGCCGGTGCGCTCGGTGGCCCGGTCGCGCAGCGGCACCCGCTCGCCGACGGTCAGGCCGAGCACACCGGCGACCCGCTCCGGCAGGAGCACCTGCGTCGGCACGGCCCCGCCGCGGGGCTGCCGCCCGGCCACCAGGTCGGCGTGCCCGGCCAGGCCCTCCAGGGTGGTCAGTTCGGCGAAGACCGGGTCGTCGCCGACCCGGGCGGCGCCCAGGTCGCCGGTCAGCTCCCGCCCGGTCCCGTGTCGGGCGGCGCGCACCGCCACCGTCGCCCCGCCGAGCCCGGCGGCGAAGCGGTCGCGGACAGCCCGGTCCCGGGCGGCGAAGGCGGCCCGGTCGGGGCCACCCGAGCCGCTGACCAGCAGGCTGCGCTCCTGGGCGGGCGACGCGGCGAGCACCGCCCGCTGCCCCGCGTCGACGGCCCGCCGGCTGTAGTCGGCCAGCCCGGTGACGAGGGCGACCGCCACCAGGGCCGCCACCAACGCGGCCAGCAGCAGCCCCCGGGCGGCCCACGCCCGCCTCCACACCAGCACCATTGCGCCGCCTCCCCGGGCCCCCGCGGAGCCGACGGACACAAAGACCCACTACGGGTACGGAAAGGTTCGCGCCCGTTATCCGACCGTTATGCCTGGCCGTGGCGTCCGTAGTGCGGCCGGACGTCGTGTCTGCGGCGCGGCCGACCGAGCCTCGCGCGCGCGGCGGGAGACGCGTGACGTCCGGGCCTGGCGGCGGCCTGCTTGGATGGCTGGCATGGAAATCGCCCTCATCGTGCTGACGATCGGCGTCGTGCTGCTGCTGGCCGCCCAGTTGACCGGCCCCCGACAGGACCGGGCCACGACGGCGCGGCTCGCCGAGATCGAGCGTCGCCTCCAGCTCGTGATGGACCATCTCGGGGTGATCGACCAGCGGCCGGAGCCGCCCGGGGTGCGCGACTACCTGGCCCGGGGCCAGAAGATCCAGGCGATCAAGGCGTACCGGGAGGCAACGGGCGCGGACCTGCGGACGGCGAAGGAGGCCGTGGAGGCGATGATGGGCCCGATCAGCTGATTCCGCACAGCAGGAGGGCCCCGACCGGGCGCTTCTTCACTCTGCGGCCAGGTCCGGCCGGTACTCCCTGATCCACTCTTCGACGTCGGTCTTCCGCCAAATCTGCCCCATGGCCCTTGTGGCCCTTGTGCCGGGTCTGCGCCGCCGCCTGGCCGTGTCCGCCAGCGCGGCTGCTGCTGACGATAGAACTACCGCCGGGCCGGACGGCTGAGAAGGCTCGATGTAGGGCCCGCTAACTGGTGGAAGGCCTTGCCCGGCTCGGCTGCACCCGCTTTGGCTCGCCGGGCATCTTCGGGTGGTCCGGCGGGTACGGCAGGTCGCCCTGCCCCGCGACGTCGTCCCGGTCGGCCCACTCCAGCAGCGGGGTGATGTCCCACGGCGCGTCGTCGATGCCGGCGTGCGGGTCGCCCCGCTCGGCCAACCGGGCCGGGACACTGCCCAGGTGCAGGTCGTCCGGGTCGACGTCGGGCAGCTCGTCCCAGGTGACCGGCGTGGACACGGTGGCCCGGGCGGTGGCCCTCAGCGAATACGCGCAGGCGATCGTGCGGTCCCGGGCCATCTGGTTGTAGTCGACGAAGACCCGCTCGCCCCGCTGTTCCTTCCACCAGGCGGTGGTGACCAGGTCGGGGCGGCGGCGCTCCAGCTCCCGGGCCAACGCGATGGTGGCCCGGCGCACCTCGGTGAACGTCCACCGGGGCGCGATCCGCAGGTAGACGTGCACGCCCCGGCCCCCGGACGTCTTCGGCCAGCCGGTCGCGCCCAGCTCGGCGAGCAGGGCCCGCACCTCGGCGGCGGCGGCGACCGCGTCGGCGAAGTCGGTGCCGGGCTGCGGGTCGAGGTCGACGCGCAGCTCGTCGGGGTGGTCGACGTGGTCGGCGCGGACCGGCCAGGGGTGGAACACGACGGCGCCCATCTGGGCAGCCCAGGCCACGTGGGCGAGGTCGGCCGGGCACAGCTCGTCGGCCGTCCGGCCGCTGGGGAAGCTGATCCGGGCGGTGGTCAGCCACGGCGGCACACCCCGGGCCGGCACCCGCTTCTGGAAGAACGCCTCCCCGCCGATGCCGTCGGGGAAGCGTTGCAGCGTGGTCGGGCGGCCCCGCAGCGCGCGCATGATGCCGTCGCCGACGGCCAGGTAGTAGCCGAAGACGTCCGCCTTGGTGAAGCCCCGCTCCGGGAAGATCACCCGGTCCGGGCTGGTCAGCCGTACGGTGTGCCCGGCCACCTCGACCTCGGCGGCCGGGGCTTTCGCGGTGCCTGCCATCCCGCGACCATATGCCACGGCACCGACAGCCGACGTACCGTTGCGGGGTGAGTCCTGACGAGAACGAACTGCCCCGCACCGAGGACGAGTGGCGGGTCCGGCTCAGCCCGGAGGAGTTCCGGGTGCTGCGCGAGGCGGGCACCGAGCGCCCGTGGACCGGCGAGTACGTGGACACGAAGACCCCCGGCGTCTACCACTGCCGCGCCTGCGGGGCGCAGCTCTATCCCAGCGGCACCAAGTTCGACTCGCACTGCGGCTGGCCGAGCTTCGACGACGCGATCCCGGGCGCGGTGCGGGAGATCGAGGACGACAGCCACGGCATGCGGCGTACGGAGATCCGCTGCGCCCGCTGCGACAGCCACCTCGGGCACGTCTTCCGGGGCGAGGGCTTCACCCCGAAGGACACCCGGCACTGCGTCAACTCGGTCTCCATCCGGCTGGAGCCGGCGCAGGGCTGACGGGCGGCGGGCGGGTTTCCCGTCGACGCGCGGGCTCGCCGTCGGGCTCGCCGTCAGATGAGCAGCACGCTGCCCTGTTCGTCGACCCGGTCGGCGGAGTCGTCGTCGAGCCAGACCCCGCCGGTGGCCAGATAGCGGAACCGGTACGCCCCCGGCCGGAGCCGGACGGTCACCGTACGGGTGCCGTCGCGCCGGGCGACCAGCTCGTGGCGGCCCGGTTCCCAGTCGTTGAAGGAGCCGACCACGCTCACCGGGCCAGCCGGCGCCTCGCGGGGAAGACAGAAGGTGACCCGGGTCTGGTTGCCGAACAGCCTGCTGCGCTTGATCACGTCATCCTCCGGGGTCGAGGCTTTCACCAGGCACAACGCCCGACACGCCGGTCCGACACGCCGCCCGGGTGGCCCGGTTCCTGCTGTTTCGGCTGCCCGGTTCGGGCCGTTGTCACACGCTGAGGGGACATCTGTCCTTTGGGCTACGGGGGTTCGGCAATGGCGACGTGCGAGGTCTGCGGCAACGACTACTGGATGGCGTTCGAGGTACGCACGGTCAGCGGCGAGGTGCACACCTTCGACTGCTTCGAGTGCGCGGCGCACCGGCTGGCCCCGATCTGCGAACACTGCCAGGTCAAGATCGTCGGCCACGGGGTCGAGGTGTCGGGGCGTTTCTTCTGCTGCGCCCACTGCGCCCGCCAGGAGGAGGGAGACCGGGGCGCGGAGATCCGTGACGCCGTCGGCTTCCGCCCCCGCTGATGTGCAAGCAGGGGCCCCTTGTTGACAGGCGGTGTCAACAAGGGGCCCCTGCTATACAAAATGCGTTAACAAGGGGCCCTTCCTTGCGCCAGCGGCGGGGGCCTAGCATCGGTCGGTGTCGCCGCAGACGGTCGAGGCCCGGATCGCCTCCTTCGCCGAGTTGGACGCCCGCACCTTCCACGACCTGGTGCGGCTGCGGATCGACGTGTTCGTGGTGGAGCAGCGGTGCCCGTACCCGGAACTCGACGGCCGGGACGTCGAGCCGGGCACCCGGCATCTGTGGCTGGCCCGCGGCGGCGGCGTCGTGGCGTACCTGCGGATCCTGGCCGACCCCGGCGGCCTGGCGCGGATCGGCCGGGTCGTGGTCGCGCCGTGGGCCCGGGGCGGCGGCCACGCCGGGCGGCTGATGGCCGAGGCGCTGGCCGTGGTGGGCGACCGGCCGTGCCTGCTGGAGGCCCAGTCCCACCTGGTCGGCTTCTACGCCCGGCACGGCTTCGCCGTCAGCGGGCCGGAGTACGTCGAGGACGATATCCCGCACACCCCGATGTGCCGGCATCCCGCGCACGGAGACAGCGTCACCAATTGACACATCCCTATGGGTGTGGGAATCTCGCAGCAGAGCCGCCACGGGAGCAACGCGAACCGGCACGGGAGGGGCAACTCCCGCGATCCGGGCGTCGTCACCGTCGACCCCTCATCCCGGAGGCTCCATTGTCCACCCTCGTGCGCAGGCGTTCCACGCCTCGCCTGGCAGCCTGGCTGCTCGCCGTCGGCACGGCCGCCGCCATGCTGCTCACCACCGCCCTGGCGAACCCCGCGTCCGCCCACGGCTCCGTCGTCGACCCGGCGTCCCGCAACTACGGCTGCTGGCAGCGCTGGGGCGCCGACCACATGAACCCCGCCATGGCCACCCAGGACCCGATGTGCTGGCAGGCCTTCCAGGCCGACCCGCAGGCCATGTGGAACTGGATGGGCCTGTTCCGGGAGGGCGTCGCCGGCAACCACCAGGCCGCCATCCCCGACGGCCAACTGTGCAGCGCCGGGCACACCCAGAGCGGCCAGTACAACTCGCTGGACACGATCGGCGCGTGGAAGACCACCTCGATCTCCAACAGCTTCCGCATCCAGCTCAACGACCAGGCCAGTCACGGCGCCGACTACATCCGGGTGTACGTGACGAAGCAGGGCTTCGACGCGCTGACGAAGCCGCTGGGCTGGAGCGACCTGGAGCTGGCCGGCGAGATCGGCAACACGCCAGCGTCCCAGTGGAAGCAGGAGGCGTCGGGCGTGTCGATCCAGGTGCCGGCCAACGCGCCGGGCCGCACCGGGCGGCACATCGTCTACACGATCTGGCAGGCCAGCCACCTCGACCAGTCGTACTACCTGTGCAGCGACGTGGACTTCGGCGGGGGCGGCCCGACCACCCCGCCGACCACCGCTCCCCCCACCACGGCCCCGCCGACCACCGCCCCGCCGACGACCCCGCCGGCGACCGGGGGCTGCACGGCGACCTACCGGCCCGTCTCCTCCTGGAACGGCGGGTTCCAGGGCGAGATCGAGGTGACCGCCGGATCGTCGGCGATCAAGGGTTGGACGGTGACCTGGACCTGGGCCAACGGCCAGCAGGTCAGCTCCTACTGGAGCTCGACGGTGACCACCAGCGGGTCCACGGTGACCGCCCGCAACGTCGCTTACAACGGATCGCTGGCCGCCGGAGGGAAGACCTCGTTCGGGTTCGTCGCCTCGTCGACCGGCACCAACACCGCGCCGACGCCGACCTGCACGGCCACCGTCTGACGGCCGGCAGCACCGCGCCCGGCCGGCAAGCCGGCAGCACGACGACCGCCCGACGCGGCAGCGCGTGTTAAGAAGGGCCCCCTGTACAACGTTTTGCGTTAACAGGGGGCCCTTCCTTGCTCACGGGAGGGAGGTGACGATGTCGGCGATCGCGCGGCGGCGGCCCGTGTAGAACGGGACCTCCTCCCGGACATGCCGGCGCGCCCCCGACGCCCGCAGGTCGCGCATCAGGTCCACGATCCGGTGCAGCTCGTCGGCCTCGAAGGCGAGCATCCACTCGTAGTCGCCGAGGGCGAACGAGGCGACCGTGTTGGCCCGCACGTCCGGATACCCCCGGGCCATCTTGCCGTGCTCGGCCAGCAGCTCCCGCCGCTCCGCGTCGGGCAGCAGGTACCACTCGTAGGAGCGGACGAACGGGTAGACGCACAGGTAGGCCCGCGCCTCCTCGCCGGCCAGGAACGCCGGGATGTGGCTCTTGTTGAACTCCGCCGGCCGGTGCAGCGCCAGCTGCGACCACACCGGGGTCAACGCCCGGCCCAGGCTGGTCCGGCGGAACCGCAGGTACGCGTCCTGGAGCGCGTCGCTGGTCGGGGCGTGCCACCAGATCATCAGGTCGGCGTCGGCGCGCAGCCCGGCCACGTCGTACGTGCCGCGCACCGTCACGTCCTTGCCGGCCAGCTCGGCGAAGAGCGCCTCGACCTCACCGGTGACGTTCTCCCGCAGCGACGGCAGCGGGCCGGTGGCCCGGTACACCGACCACATCGTGTAGCGGATGCTCTCGTTGAGCTCCCGCAGCCGCGCCGCGTTGGTCTGCTCGGTCATGCCGATCCTCCCAGTGCCGTGATGATCTCCTCGGCCGCCGTCTCGCCGGAGCGGACGCAGACCGGGATGCCGACGCCGTCGTAGCCGGCGCCGGCCAGGGCCAGCGTGGGGTGCGCGCCGCGCAGCGCCGCCCGCACGGCGACCACCCGGTCGAGGTGCCCCGGGGTGTACTGCGGCAGCGACCCGCCCCACCGCTGCACGTGGCTGGCCACCGGCGCGGGCAGCGGCGCGCCGAGCACCTTCGACAGCTCCCGGTGCACCGCCTCCACCAGGTCGCCGTCGGTGACCTGGAGGGACGCCTCCTCGCCGTAGCGGCCCACGGAGGCGCGGACCAGGGCCAGCCCGTCCGGCCGGGCCAGGTGCCCCCACTTGGTGGTGAAGAATGTCGACGCCTTGATCAGCAGCCCCTCGGTGGCCGGCACAAGGAACCCGGACAGCGCCGGCAGCTCCGGGCTGGGCAGCGCCAGGGTGATCAGCGCGACGCTCGCGTAGTCCAGCGCGCCGACGCTCGCCGCGACCCCGGGGTCGAGGTCGGCGACGCCGGCCAGCAGCCGGGCCGCCGGACGGGCCGGCACGGCCAGCAGCACGGCGTCCGCGTCGACCAGCTCCGGGTCGCGGGTGGGGCCGACGGTCAGCCGCCAGCCGGTCGCCGTCGGGGTCAGCTCCCGCACGGCCGCGTCGCGGCGGATCGTCGCCCCGCCGGCCGCGGCGGCGGCCTCGACCAGCCGGCTCAGCCCGCCGGCGAGGGTGCCGAAGACCGGCTCGCCGGGGGCGCGCGGCGCGGCGGCCTGCGCCGCCCGGACCGCGCCGAGCAGGGTGTGCTCCACCCGGGCCGCGCGGGCCAGCGCCGGCATCGTGGTGGCCAGCGACAGGTCGTCGGCCCGGCCGGCGTAGACGCCGCCGAGCATCGGGTCCACCAGCCGGTCGGCCACCGCGTCGCCGAACCGGGCGCGGACCAACGCCCCGACGGAGACGTCCGCGCCGGGGGCCAGCAGCGGCCGGTCTTCGTCGCGGTCGGCGCCGGCGGCGGGCTCGGCCACCGCCGCCACCTTCGCCAGATCCCCGGGTACGCCCACCAGCGTCCCGCCCGGGATCGGGCGCAGCCCCCCGTCGACGGCCAGGGCGGCCTGCCCGACGCTCGGGTGCACGATGTCGCCGGCCAGGCCGAGCCGGCGCACCAGGGTCACCGCCGCCGACTCGCCGCCGGCCGGGTCCCGCATCAGGAACGACTCCGCGCCGAACTCCACCGGCCCGCCGGCCAGCGCGCCGGTGCGCAGCTTGCCGCCGAGCGCGCCGGACTGCTCGTACACGGTGACCTCGGTGCCCGCCGGAGCCCGGTCGGCCAGCCGGACGGCGGCGGCCAGCCCGGTGATCCCGCCCCCGACGATCGCCACCCGCCACGGCTGCCGCACGGTCGCCCCCCTCTACTACTCGCCCGGGCGCGCGGACACCTCGTGCACCAGCGCGACCACCCGGGTCAACACGTCCGGATCGGTCTCCGGCAGGACGCCGTGACCGAGGTTGAACACGTGGCCGGGGGCCGCCCGCCCCTCGGCGACGATCCGCCGTACCTCGGCCTCGACGACCGGCCACGGGGCGAACAGCACGCACGGGTCGAGGTTGCCCTGCACGGCCCTGTCGGCACCGATCCGGCGGGACGCGACGTCCAGCGGCGTACGCCAGTCGACGCCGACCACGTCCGCGCCGGCCTCGCCCATGGCGGGCAGCAGCTCGGCCGTGCCCACCCCGAAGTGGATCCGGGGCACCCCCGCGTCGGCCAACCCGGCCAGCACGCGCGTCGAGTGCGGCAGCACGTAGCGCCGGTAGTCGGCCTCGGAGAGCGCCCCGGCCCACGAGTCGAACAGCTGCACCGCCGACACCCCGGCGTCGACCTGCACCCGCAGGAACGCCAGCGTCACGTCGGCCAGCCGGGCGCACAGGGCGTGCCACAGCTGCGGGTCGCCGTACATCAGGGCCTTGGTCTTCGCGTGGGTCCGCGACGGCCCGCCCTCGACCAGATAGCTGGCCAGCGTGAACGGGGCGCCGGCGAAGCCGATCAGCGGGGTGTCGCCCAGCTCGGCGACGAGCATCCGCACCGCCTCGTCGACGTAGGAGACGTCGTCACGGCCGATCGGCCGGATCCGCTCGACGTCGGCGACGGTGCGCACCGGCTCGGCCACCACCGGCCCGGTGCCCGCGACGATGTCCAGCTCCACCCCGGCGGCGGCCACCGGCACCACGATGTCGCTGAACAGGATCGCCGCGTCGACCCCGTGCCGGCGTACCGGCTGGAGGGTGATCTCGGCGACCAGCTCGGGACGGCGGCAGGACTCCAGCATCCCGACGTTCTTGCGGATCTCGCGGTATTCCGGGAGGGAGCGGCCGGCCTGGCGCATGAACCAGACCGGGGTGTGCGGCCCGGGCTCGCGCCGGCACGCCCGGACGAACGGCGACCCGCTCGTCCCGCTGCGGCCGGTGTCTCCGTCTCGGGCGGCGGTGCCCGTCGTCTCGGTGCTCATCGCGGCTATCGTGCCACGCCCCCGGACCCCCTCCCCCACCCCCGCCGCCTTTTGTGACGTGTTAGGAAGGGCCCCCTGTCAACGCATACGGTAGAGAAGGGTTCCCTTCTCTACCGCCTACCGTTCGCGGCACGCGCGAGGGCTGCCGCCGCAGGCCGTCGGCGTGCCGTTCCGTCGGCCGGACGACGGGCGGCATAGGCTGCCGGCATGGCCCCCCCGATCGCGCTACCGGAGACCTTTGCCCGCGCGGTCGCCGGGCTGCGGTCGGCCGCGCCCCGATCGGAGATCGTTCTGGAGGAGGTCGGCGCGCCGCAACGCCTCGCGCCGTACGCCTTCGCGCTCTCCGCGACAGTGCTGCGCGACGGCGACGAGGTCGCCACGGGTCGGTTGATCCTGCTGCACGACCCCGCCGGGCACGAGGCATGGCAGGGCACCCTGCGGTTGGTCACCTACGTCACGGCAGAGCTGGAGATCGACCTGGCCGCCGACCCGCTGCTGCCCGGGGTGGGCTGGACCTGGCTGACCGACGCGCTGGACACGCAGGACGCCCCGCACCGCGCGATCGGGGGCACGATCACCCAGACGATGTCGACCCGGTTCGGCGACCTCGCCGGGCCGCCGGCCGCCGGCGACATCGAGATCCGGGCCTCCTGGACCCCGCTCGGCGAGGACCTCACCCCGCACCTGCTGGCCTGGTGCGCCCTGCTCGCCTCGACGGCGGGTCTGCCCCCGCCCGGGGTGACCGCCCTGCCGGAACGCCGCCCGGCCGGCGCAGCCTGATCCACCGGGCTGCACCCCACCGCACGACACCACGGATCTTGGACGATTTCGGCCCCCAGAGGGGCCGTTTCGCTCCGAGATCTATCGGTTTTGCCCCGCCCGTACAAACGACGGGCGGGGCAATGGTGTCCGTCAGAGGTAGTCCTCGGCCTCGTCGCAGACCTTGTTCATGCCCTCGGTGGCCTTGTCGTACGCGGCCTTGTTGTTCGCCGCGGCGGCGGTCAACGCGCTGGTGAGCTTGTCCAGACAGGTGGCGATGACCTTCTTCTGCCGGGCCTGCTCGTCCCGGTCGTTCCGGGTGCCGGTGAGGTCCTGCTCGGTGTTGGAGAGCTTGTCCCGCACGGCCTGCAGGTCCGTCTTGAGCTTCTCGATCTCGGTCTTGTTCGCCGCGATCGTACCGTCGCGCTCGCTGACCTGGCCGGTCAGCCGCTTCTCGGTGCGGTCCAGTTCGCTGCTCTTGGTCAGGTAGAGACCGGTCATCACGCCGCCGAGGACGAAGAGCAGCCCGGCCACCACGGCCAGGACCAGCACCTTGCGCCCGCCCTGGCCGGCGGCCGGCGCCGGGGAGCCGTAGGGCGGCATCGCGCCCGGCGGGCCGTAGACCGGCATCGCGCCCGGCGGGCCATAGGCCGGTGTCGCGCCCGGCGGACCGGACATCGGCTGGCCGAACACCGGCCCGGAGGCGGGCGGCACCGACATCGGCTGGCCGAACGCCGGCGACGGCTGTCCCGGACCGGAGACCGGCGGGTATCCGGCACCCGAGACCGGCGGGGTCGAGACCGGCGCGGAGAACTGCTGCGTCGGCTGCGGCGCGCCGTGCTGAACCGGACCGAACTGCTGCGTCGGCTCGGCCGCCGGCTGCGGCGTCCCGTACTGGCCCGGGGTGAACTGCCGGGTGGGCTCCGCCGGCTGGCCCGTCGGGTCGTACTGCGGGGGCACGGGCTGGCCCACGCCGCCCGGCGGCGGGTATGGCGGCTGCTCCCCCGGCCCGGTCGGTGGCTGCGACATTCTTCTCTTCCTCCAGGTGGGGCGACCCGTGGCCGGGGCCGCGACGAACCGGCTGGTACGGAACGGACGGCGCGGAGCGGCCGGAGTCAGCAGATCCGGAAGCCGTCGCAGGCGACCTTTATGGGTACGGCGAGGCCGATGCCCTCGGCGTCGCGGGCCTTGGCGGTGGCGATGCCGACCACCTGCTTCTGACCGTTGATGACCGGGCCGCCGGAGTTGCCGGGGTTGATCGGCGCGTCGAACTGGATGATCGGGCCCGAGCCCTGGTCGGCCTCGCGGAAGGCACTCACCACGCCGGTGGTGACGCTGTCCTGCAGGCCGAGCGGGGCACCGACGACGACGATCTGCTGGCCGGACTTGACCGCGGCGGACGCCGTCACCAGCCCGGTGAACTTGCTCGTGGTCCGCAGCTGGGCAACGTCGTTGGCCTCGTCGACCTTGACGATGGTGGCCGGGTAGCGCTGGTCGGTGCGTTCCAGGAAGACCTCCCGGCCCCCGCCGGTCCAGACCGATTCGACCACGTGGAAGTTGGTGAACAGGTTTGTTCCGCCGCCGCTGTCGGGCTTGCCGACGGCGAACGCGGTGCCGGTGAACTGCCCGGCCCGGACCCGGAACACGCTGGGCAGCACGGCGCTGGCCACCGCCTCCGGGTTGAACTGCGCCCCGGCCTGCTTCTCGAGGGCCTGCGCCCGCTGGTCCAGGCCGTCGAGCCGGGCGCCGTCGCCGCTCTGCCCGGTGGCCAACCGCCGGTCGGTGTCGGCCAGCCGGTCGGAGAGCCGCCTGATCTGGTACGCCTGCACGCCGCTCACCACGGCCAGGACCACGGCCAGCCCGAGCGCGACGAACGTCAGCGCCCGGCCCCGGGCCCGGGGCGGCGGGGTCGGGCCGCCCATCGGCGGGGACGCGGGCCAGGCCGGCCCGGGGACCGGGGACGCCCCGCCGTGCGGGTACGCCGGGCCGGAGACCGGAGGCGACGGCGGCGGCGCGGCGTACCCGGCCGGCGGCTGCTGCCCGGCGATCGGTGCCTGCTGCGGGGCGGCCGGTGGCTGCGGGGCGGCACCCGGCGACTGCTGCGGGGCGGGCCAGCCGGCGGGCGCGGGACCGGGCCACTGGCCAGGCACGGCGGACTGGGCGGTGGCGGACGACGAGCCGGGCCAGTGGCCGGGCGGGGCGGCCTGACCGGCGGGCGGGTAGGTGCCACCGGCGGGCGGGTAGGCCCTCCCGGCCTGCGGGTACGCGGCGGCGGTGCCGCGGTGCGGATCGGCCCGGTGCGGATCGGGCCGGGCGGTCGGCTGCGCGGTGCCCGGCGGCGAGGCGGGTCGGTGCACGTCGGTTCGGTGCACGTCGGTTCGGTGCACGTCGGTTCGGTGCACGTCGGGCCGGGGCGGGTCCATGCGGGGCGGCAGCGGGCCGGGGCGGGCGGCGGCGGCCGGCTCACCCACCGGCGGCCCGCTCACCGGCGGCTCGGCGGGTCGCGCCGGGGCGGGCCAGCTCCCGCCCGAGCCGTCGCCGGGCCCCTGCCCCGGGCCCGTCGCACCGTACCCAGCCGTCGTCATCGCCACGTCCTCCCCGTCGACGCCCTGGTGCCCGCCGGCACCGGTGCGGTCCCGGTCGGCGGCCCGAAGGAACGTACCCGCGCCACCGCGCTTTGTCTCCCCTGATGTCCGACCCTGGCATGCCGGGTCAAGTCGCCGACGCCGACACACGCCGCACCCGGCTGCGCGCGCCGGATCGCCGCGCGCACTAGGGTTGTCAGGTGACCGACGAACCACCCCTGCGCCGTCGGGCCGCCGAAAGCCGAACGGGAAACGAGCCGCACCAACCGCTGTCGGCCGCGCCGGAGCCGGTGAACGCGGGGCCCGAACCGACCGCCGACGGGCCCGTGCCCCTGACCGCCCCCCGTGAGGGGACACCCGAGCCGGTGACAACCGAGGCCGGGCTGGCCGAGGTCGTGGCCCGCTTCGCCGCCGGCACCGGCCCGGTCGCCCTGGACGCCGAGCGCGCCTCGGGTTATCGCTACAGCCAGCGGGCATACCTGGTGCAGCTGCGCCGGACGGGGGCCGGCACCGCGCTGATCGACCCGCTGCCGCTGCCCGACCTGAGCACCCTGGACGCGGCCATCGCCGATGCCGAGTGGGTGCTGCACGCCGCCAGCCAGGACCTGACGTGCCTGGCGGAGGTGGGGCTGCGCCCGCGCCGGCTGTTCGACACGGAACTGGCCGCTCGGCTGGCGGGATTCGAGCGGGTCGGGCTGGCCGCGCTGACCGAGCAGCTACTGGGCTTCAGCCTGGAGAAACACCACTCGGCGGCGGACTGGTCGAGCCGGCCGCTGCCGGAGTCGTGGCTCACGTACGCCGCGCTGGACGTGGAGATGCTGACCGACCTGCGCGACATGCTCGACGCGGAGCTGACCCGCCAGGGCAAGTCGGCGTGGGCGGCGGAGGAGTTCGCCGCGCTGGTGCGCAGCGTCGACCGCCCGCCCCGGGTCCGGGCGGAGCCGTGGCGGCGTACCTCCGGCATCCATCGGGTGCGCGGGGCCCGCGCCCAGGCGCGGATCCGGGCCCTCTGGTATGCCCGGGACCAGATCGCCGCCCGCCGCGACGCCGCGCCGGGCCGGGTCCTGCCGGACTCGGCGATCGTGGCCGCCGCCGAGCTGGACCCGAAGGACGAGAAGACGCTGCTGACCCTTCCTGGCTTCGGCGGCCGGTCGGTGCGCCGGCTGGCCCGCACCTGGCTGGCGGCGCTGGACGACGCCCGGCAGCTGCCCGACGACGCGCTGCCGGCCACCCCGGCGGTGGAGGGGCCACCCCCGCCGCACCGCTGGGCGGAGCGGGATCCGGTCGCCGCGGGCCGGCTGGCCCGGTGCCGGGAGGTGGTGGTCCGGATCGCGGGCGAGCACGCCCTGCCGGCGGAGAACCTGATCGCCCCGGACTCGGTCCGCCGGCTCGCCTGGGCCCCGCCGGAGGAGGTGACCGAGGCGACGGTCGCCGAGACGCTGCACGGCTTCGGTGCCCGCGAGTGGCAGCTGGCCCTCCTGGTGCCCGACCTGACCGCCGCGCTGGCGGGCCCGCCCGCAGCGGCCTGACCGCCGCGCTGACGAGCCCGCCCCCGGCGGCCTGACCGCGCGCTGGCCCACCCCACACCCCGGGGCCTGACGCGCCCCGGGGTGTGGGGTGGGCCACACGGGGGGTGGTGTCGAGGGTGGTTACTGGCGAGTAGCATCCGAGGGACCACGCCCGTGCCGCGATCCTCGTTCGGTCCGTGGGTGCCGCTGGTCGGCGACGTGGCCGAGTCAGGGTCGAAAAGGAGGCTCAAGTGCCCCGTGAAGTCCGCGATGTCGTCTTCGTCGACGGCGTCCGCACCCCGTTCGGCAAGGCGGGTGGCATGTACGCCAACACCCGCGCCGACGACCTGGTGATCCGCTGCATCCGTGAGCTGCTGCGCCGCAACCCGCAGCTGCCGCCGGAGCGGGTCGACGAGGTCGCCATCGCCGCCACCACCCAGATCGGCGACCAGGGCCTCACCATCGGCCGCACCGCCGCCCTGCTGGCCGGCCTGCCGAAGACCGTCCCCGGCTTCGCCATCGACCGGATGTGCGCCGGGGCGATGACCGCCGTCACCGCCGTGGCCGGCGGCATCGCCATGGGCGCGTACGACGTGGCGATCGCCGGCGGCGTCGAGCACATGGGCCGGCACCCGATGGGCGAGGGCGTCGACCCCAACCCGCGGATCGTCGCGGAGAAGCTGGTCGACCCGTCAGCCCTGGTCATGGGCGCCACCGCGGAGAACCTGCACGACCGGGTCCCGCACATCACCAAGGAGCGCACCGACGCGTTCGCGCTCGCCTCGCAGCAGAGGACCGCGAAGGCGTACGCCAACGGCAAGCTCCAGGGCGACCTGGTGCCGATGGCGATCCGCGACGACGAGGGCGGCTGGGGCCTGGCGACGGTCGACGAGGCGCCCCGCGACACCTCGCTGGAGAAGCTGTCCACCCTCAAGACCCCGTTCCGCCCGCACGGCAAGGTCACCGCGGGCAACGCGGCCGGCCTGAACGACGGCGCCACCGCGAGCCTGCTCGCCGCCGAGGACACCGCCCGCGAGCTGGGCCTGCCGGTCGCCATGCGGCTGGTCTCGTACGGCTTCGTCGGCGTCGAGCCGGAGGTGATGGGCGTCGGCCCGATCCCGTCGACGGAGAAGGCGCTGCGCATCGCCGGCCTGAGCATCGACGACATCGGCCTGTTCGAGCTGAACGAGGCGTTCGCCGTGCAGGTGCTCGCCTTCCTCGACCACTTCGGCATCGCCGACGACGACCCCCGGGTCAACCCGTGGGGCGGCGCGATCGCCATCGGTCACCCGCTCGCGTCCTCCGGCGTGCGGCTGATGACCCAGCTCGCCCGGCAGTTCGCCGAGCACCCCGAGGTCCGCTACGGCCTCACCGCCATGTGCATCGGCATCGGCATGGGCGGCACCGTGATCTGGGAGAACCCACACTGGACGGAGTCCAGCCAGCAGGCTCAGCGGGAGGGTGGAGACAAGTGAGCACGCTCGCCGCACCGAACGAGGTGGTCACCCGGGCGCTGCTGCGCCAGGTGAACGTGCCGGGGCTGGCCCGCCCGGCCGCCCTGATCACCCTCGACAACGGCTTCGACCACACCAAGCCGAACAGCTTCGGCCCGGGCGGCCTGACCAGCCTCGACGAGGCGATCACCGCCGCCCTCGCGGCGGACCCGGCGTTCGTCGCGGTCACCGGCAAGCCGTACATCTTCTGCGTCGGCGCCGACATCACCAGCCTGCCGCAGCTCACCGACCGGGAGCAGGCCCTGGAGATCGGCCGGCTCGGCCACCGGGTCTTCGCCCGGCTGAAGGACAGCACGGTCCCGACGTTCGCCTTCGTCAACGGCGCGGCGATGGGCGGCGGCCTGGAGCTGGCGCTGCACTGCCACTACCGGACGCTGTCCGGCGGGGCGTCGGCCCTGGCGCTGCCGGAGGTCTCCCTCGGCCTGATCCCCGGCTGGGGCGGCACCCAGCTGCTGCCGCACCTGATCGGCATCCCGGCCGCCACCCAGGTGATCCTGCAGAACCCGCTGATGCAGAACAAGATGCTCAAGCCGAAGCAGGCCGCCGAGCTGGGCATCGCCGACGTGCTGCTGGAGCCGGCCGACTTCCTGGAGCGGTCCCTGGAGTGGGCCGCCGGCGTGGTGCGCGGCGAGATCACCGTGACCCGGCCCGAGGTCGACAAGGACATGTGGGCGGGCGTGCTCTACTTCGCCCGGCAGACCCTCGATGCGCGGCTGCACGGCGCGGTCCCCGCCGCGTACCAGGCGCTCGACCTGCTGGAGACGGCCAAGGACGCCGACTTCGCCGCCGGCACCGCCGCCGAGGACGAGGCCCTCGCCGACCTGATCTTCTCCGAGGAGCTGCGCAGCGGCCTGTACGCGTTCGACCTGGTGCAGCGGCGGGCCAGGCGGCCGGCCGGCGCGCCGGACAAGGGCCTGACCCGGCCGGTGAACAAGGTCGGCATCGTGGGCGCCGGCCTGATGGCCAGCCAGCTCGCGCTGCTGTTCGCCCGCCGCCTCCAGGTGCCGGTCGTCATGACCGACCTGGACCAGGCCCGGGTCGACAAGGGCGTGGGCTACGTGCACACCCAGATCGAGAAGGCCGTCAGCAAGGGCCGGATGGACAAGGGCACGGCCGCCAGGCTGTACGGGCTGGTCAGCGGCTCGGTCGACAAGGCCGCGTTCGCCGACGCCGACTTCGTCATCGAGGCCGTGTTCGAGGACCTCGACGTCAAGAAGCAGGTCTGGGCCGAGCTGGAGAAGATCGTCTCCCCGGAGGCGGTGCTCGCCACGAACACCTCCAGCCTGTCGGTCACCGCGATGGCCGCCGAGCTGGAGCACCCGGAGCGGGTGGTCGGCTTCCACTTCTTCAACCCGGTCGCCGTGCTGCCGCTGCTGGAGATCGTCCGGGGCGAACGCACCGACGACGCCACCCTGGCCACCGCGTTCGCGGTCGGCAAGCAGCTGAAGAAGTCGAGCGTGCTGGTGTCCGACGCCCCGGCGTTCGTGGTGAACCGGCTGCTCACCCGCTTCCTCGGCACCGTCTTCGCCGCCGTCGACGCCGGCACCCCGCTGGACGTGGCGAACAGCGCGCTGGACCCGCTGGGCCTGCCGATGCGCCCGCTCGCGCTGCTCCAGCTCGTCGGCCCGGCCGTGGCGTACCACGTGGGCGGCACCCTGCACGGGGCGTTCCCGGACCGGTTCGCCGTGAGCGAGAACCTGCGGCGGATCGCCGAGTCGGGCCAGCCGATCGTGGTCGACGACGAGATCAACGCCGACGTCGCCAAGCTGCTGGTCGTCGGCGACGAGCCGCTGACCGCCGAGCAGGTGCGGCGCAACGCCCTCGACGCGCTGGCGCAGGAGGTCCGGCTGATGCTCGACGAGGGCGTCGTCGCCGAGGCGCAGGACATCGACCTGTGCCTGATCCTCGGCGCGGGTTGGCCGTTCCACCTGGGCGGCATCACGCCGTACCTGGACCGGACGGGCACCAGCGAGCGGGTGACCGGCGGGCGGTTCCTCCCGCCCGGCCTGGCCAGCCTGCCCCGCTGATCCTCCCCGCGATCGCGGTGGTCGGGCGTCCCACGCGGGCGTCCCCGGCCACCGCGATCGTCGTCGTGCTCACGTTCGCCCTGCACGGGACAGCGGCTGTCGGTGGGCCTGGCTACGATCACCGCTCTGATCAACAATCTGGAGCTGACTCACATGTCCCAGCCGTCGGGCAACCCGTACCCCTACCAGCCGCAACAGCCGTACGGGGAGCAGCCCGTCCCGCAGCAGCCGGGTGGCTACCCGCCGCCGACCGGACAGCAGTACGGCGGACAGCAGTACGGCGGGCAGCAGTACGGCGGGCAGCAGTACGCCGACCAGCAGTACGCCGCGCCGTTGCCGCCCGCGCCGAAGAAGTCCAAGACCGGCAAGGTCGTGCTGATCGTCCTGGCCGTGGTGCTGGTGCTCTGCCTCGGCGGCACGGCGATCACCTGGTTCGCCGTGAAGGACGAGGTCGGCGACGTGGTCGACGCCACCAACACCCGGGTGGTCGCCCCGGCCACCCTCGCCGGCCGCAAGCGGATCACCGACCCGGAACTGACGAAGCTGTCGGACGAGATGGTCGCCGACATGAAGGCGACCGTGGAGAACGAGACGAGCACCGTCGGGGCGTTCTACGGCAACGTGGCCAAGCAGGACATCGTGATGATCATCGCGGCGTCCGGGGTGCTGGCGGACCCGACGAAGGAGCTGGACGACGCGGCCGCCGGCCTCAAGACCGAACTGGGTGTCAAGGAGATGACGGCGGCCGAGCCGGGCCCGCTCGGCGGTGAGGCGCGCTGCGGCGACGGCAAGACCGAGGGCATGCCGCTGGGCGTCTGCGTCTGGGCCGACCGGGGCAGCGTCGGCGTGATCGTGGTGTTCTTCGAGTCCGCGAAGCAGGCGAAGGCCGAGCTGGTCACCATGCGCAGCCAGATCGAGCAGCGCTCCTGACCCGGAGGTGACCGGGCCCCCGCGAGGCGGCCCGGGTGGGAAGCCGGGCCCCCGCCGCGCGCACGGGGGCCCGGCCCGTTTCCGGGGCTAAACCGACGCGGCCCGCTCGGCGGCGCTGCGCAGCACGCAGAACTCACTGCCCTCCGGGTCTGCCAGCACCACCCAGCCGGTGCCGTCCCGGCCGCCGCCGGTCGTCGACCTGGGTCGCGCCGAGGGCGAGCAGCCGCTCGACCTCGGCGTCGCGGGGCCGGTCAGCCGGCTCCAGACACAGGTAGCACCTAGCTCTTCACCGTCTTGCCCTCCAGGGCAGCTGCCAAGGGATAGGGTATCTGTCCTGAGTTTTCAGGCGTAGAGCTGATGAGCTACAAGTCAATCGACGGCGGCGGTGTTCACTTGAAGCAACAATCCGACTCATTCGTCGGCAGACAACACTCCGCACACATCCGGCCTGCGTTCTCAACAACAGAGGAGTGCGTCAGCAGGCCCCAGTCGCGGCAGGAGAGACGCGGACGTCACGACATCGGAAGGCAGCCTTCTCTCGATCTCCGATGCCAAACCCACCCCCGGGAGACCAGCGGCTATTCGCGGTCTTTCAGCCTGCAACCCGGGGCACCCCGCCTTTACGGCCAATGTTGAATGCAATCCGATAGACGTCAGGTAGGTCTATTCGACCATCGCGGCGGCGGCGGCGCATTACTCCAAGGGTGATCAACTCCTCGATGAGGCGGCCAACGTCGTCAGGGTGGCGAGGTCCGGTTCGGACGAGGGCATCCTCGTTCTTGGTCCCGTATCGTTCAGCCTCGTTGTGCAGGATATCGGTCAGCCGAACCTCGTGCCACAGGTCCACGACCGTTTCCTGGTCGATAGGAACCTGCCGGCCGGCCAATGGACCAACCGCTAGATGCACCCACGGCATGTCCTCGCTGATTTCCCGTACACGCGTCTCCGAGGCGGTCTGGACGCCTCGCCGGATGCCCTCGTGATGGATGGCATATTCATGACCTGCGTATTTTCCCTGGGTCTCCGAGACCGCCTTTCCCAGCGCGCTGAGGAAACTCCGCGGGCTCACCTCCTCATTCCCGTCCATGAGGTGATTCGGCAACCAGGTGTACGTATTTCCCTTGCGATAGTTGGCACCCATATAAGGTCCAGCGATCAGCGCAAACTGCTCCTCCTGAGACTGCTCGTCACCGCTGAGGAGAGAAGGCAGAACGTGCCGACTGCCGCCTGCATCAGTCTTCCAACCCCTTACAAGACGACGGAAGTGATCCGCCTGCGCGCTGCCGGAGTTTCCCATGCGGTGAAAGAGGAGCCCGTAAAGACTTGCTCGAGACCAAGATAGGCTGGCGGCATTGGCCGTTAGTTTAGACGCGTCCGGAAAGTGAAGTAGGGCACCGTCGAGCATGTCCGGACGAATGAAGACTTTGCATCGGATATTGCGGGTACCCAGACGCATCGCTAGAGCCAGCTCCAGGATGCCACCAATAAGGCGGTCGGCTTGGGCTCGCATGCGGTGAAGGTGCTCCAGGGCATCGAAGAGAATCAGGTGAGTGGTGCCTTGCTCTTGCGCTCGGTGGTCTGTTATTTGCACCGTGCGCTCTGCCGCGCCAGGATTGGCACGCACCCAAGCGACTCGGTCTTGCCACTCTACCAGCCCTTGCAGCTCCGGTTGGCCGAGTGCAGTTAGCAGGACGGCGTACCAGATATCGTAGGGGCGGATGCTGGTCTCTGCGAGCTGCCTTAAGACACTGGTACCGGGGTACAGGCCGGGCTCGATCGCGGCTCCGTACCCGGCGGCGACGGTGAGGTGACGCAGCCGCTCGATGCCGTATTCCTGTGCGGCAACTTGGCGCAGAGTGCTGTCGAGCAGTGACCGATACCAGAAGGTCTTGCCAACGCCACGCCCCCCGCGGACGACAGTGCTATCGACATAAAGCGCCGCCCGGTGTGCGTCCGGAGCGAAGAGGGTGTTCAGGTCCGGCAAGACCGTGTCGGCGTCCGTCGCTGCAGGCAACGCACTTGAGAGTAGGTCACGATACTGCCCGACGCTCAGCACGCTGGTCATCATGTTCCTTCATTCTGAGGGTCGGCAATAATCAAATGTGTGGCTATCGCCAAGAAGTCACGATACGCAGCTTGAACGAAGGCACGATCTTGCCAACCCGGTGCACTCTGAGCGTCCAGTCCAACAAGTCCAGGCTCGAACAATATGGGGATCGGATAGTGCGGGGCCGAATCATCCTCCAGGGAGGGCGAGAAAGCCCCCGGAACAATCTTCCCGGTTGTCTCTACAGGAGCATCGTCATCATATAGAGCACTGAAGCACTCCCAGGAGTTCTCTCGAAACGACCTCAAATACAATTCCATGGGGCGTTGCGGCGAATCCGGAACCATAGATGCAACCATGCGTAGTTTCTCGCGGATAAGACGGGCCTGACCTGAGGACCGCCACGCCACGAACAGGTCACCGTACCCTTCCCACGTCTGCCTGTTATCGCCGCCGAATAGCAGGGCGAGGTCACAGAGCCGTGAGATGGTTATGGCGGCGATGTCGTGGATACCAGCCCGGCTGTCCAGCAGGACCACGTCGGGGCGACGACCACTCTCACTTTCCCGCGATACGGCAGTCTCGCAGGCCCGGACGGCGTTCTCCATGCGGTCAGCGAAGACAGCACCTGGAATATCGGCGTAGACACGATTGAGTTTGTCGACGTAAGAATAAGGCGCACTCGCCGAACCCTGGCCACGCGCAGGTGCAACCCAGAGTTCACCGCGGCCAATCCGCGGGGTGTACCCGGGCGCTACCAGATCGAGCCCCTCGGCGTTGTTTACGGCAGACTCGACGAGTTGATCGACAACACCATGGCGCGGCAGCGAAGCCTCTTCACTGAGCAACGGGCCCGCACCGGGTGACTCCAGATCCAGGTCAATGACTAAGACGATGTGGCCAAGGTCAGCGAGATGACGAGCGAGGATGGCAGTGGCAGTGGTCCGCCCGACCCCCCCCTTGAAGCCGTAGAGCGCAGTTCGGTGAGTCCGTGAGCCATCCGTTTCGAGAGCCGGCGTGGATACCTGCGCCCAATCTTCCCCAACCACAGTGTTATCAAGAAGACGAACGTTGCCTTGGCCGCCATCCGGCACGTGTGACGAGTCCTGCTGAATGCGTTCGGAAGTTAGTAGAGCCTCTGCCGAGAAAAGGCCGGTGACTAGCAGCAGGGGACGGTCGGTAGCGTAGCAACGAAGGTCCGCGTTAAGCCGCTCCGTCCAGACCGCAACCCGCTCCGCTGGAGCTTGGCGTTCGCGGTCGTCAACAACCAGGGCGAAGCGTCCCAGCACATCCCGAACAGCTAATACGTCCATGCCCTCAGCGGCCACTTCGTGGGCGATCGCGAGGACACGAGGCCCGGCCTCGTCAAAACGAACTACGTCAGGGGGCAGAGTCACGGCAGCCGTCCGGTGATCAAGGCATGTTCATGTAAGGTCAGGATCTCCGTCGCCACGGTACGCCGCTCCATTACATCTAGCTCGGCAACTGCGGTGCCGTCGAGGTAGCGGTCTTCAACCGACCAGGTGTCGAAGGCAGCGAGACTGCCGAGCGCGGCAGAAAGACGGGCTGCGGACCTGCCACGCGTCAACAGCGCCAGATCGGCGGCGACCCAGGGCAGATGGCCGTAATCGACTGGCTTGCCGGTCGCCGGATCCGCGACCCATGGGCGGGTGGCCGCCGGCCGGTTCGGTTTCTTGGGATTCATAGTGGCTGGCGTGAACCGCAGGATCATACTCTTGAGCGCACACTCCACGGCGAACCCAAAATGATGATCGGCATTGGGCAAGCGGCTACCGTCGTGGAGGAAGACGGCATCGTCGTAGTGCCGCACTGCGGCGCGGGCGTAATGGTGCTCTGCTGGATTCGCCGGCACACAGAGGATCCTAGATTAGGGCAGGGGCCCCCCGTCGGAGGGTGCTCTCAGTCCGCAGCAGTGTCGCGGGTGCGGCCCGTAAAGACCCTCAACGGATCCAAGCGGCGGCCATCCCCCAAGATCAGTTTGCCACGGGACGGTTTCTAGTTCACCGCGTTTCCCCTCCGGCACCTGAAGCAACAGCACGGTCTCCCCGTCGGCGGTGCGGACCATGGCCTCCGGGTCGCCGGGGAAGCCGTCGGGCTGCCGCCCGGTGCCGAACACCTGCGCCCAGAAGCCGGCCAGGGCGTAGGTGTCGTGGCAGTCGATGCTGATGTTCCTGATCCGTGCGCTCACGGTCGCCTCCGTGGTGGAGTGGAGCGCCCCGCAGATCGGCAGAGGTCAGCGGCGGGGCGCGTACCCCGGAAAGGGCACCGGCCCGGCGCCGCGCGGACGCGGAGCCGGGCCGGGGTGCCCCCGTGGTGCGGCGGGGGTCTACGGGCCGACGAAGACAGCCTTGGCGCGCCAGTCCACCCCGTCGACGGTGGGGCCGCTGACGGTGGTGAACGCGCCGGTGGGCACGCCGCCGGCCCACGCGGTGGAGGCCAGCGCGCCGGTGGTACGGCTGACCCGGTAGAGGGTGCCGTCGGCGAGGAGGATCGACCCGGTGTCGGCGAACCCGGTCACTCCCGCGACGGTGAACTTGTCGGCGCCGACCGCCCCGCTGTCGGGGGTGAACCAGCGCCAGAACAGCCCGTTCTGGCCGGCGAGGGTGTAGTAGAGCCGGCCGCCGGTGTAGAGCATGCCGGTGACGTTGGCGATCTCCGGATAGAAGTTGCTGGTCACCCCGGCGTACGTCTGCCCGGCCGGGCCGGAGTCGGTCTCCACGGCGTCCCAGTAGGCGTCGTGGTACGGGTCGACGAGGCTCGGCGTGCCGAAGGTCGTCCCGTCGAAGGTGCGCCGCTGGAGCGCGCCGTTCATCCCGTAGAACAGGGTGCCTCCGACCCAGAACGCGCCCTTCGCCTCCGACCAGTCCGTGTCGTCGGGGTTGGCCACCGGGGTGGCCGCGCCGACCGTGGCCGCCCCGTCGTACGGGCGGGCCTGCACCTCGTCGCCGGTGCCGGCGGGCGGCGGGCCGGTCTTGACGATCTCGATCGCGCTGACGAGCGGATTCTCCACCACGTGCCCGAAGTCGATGTCGACGTTGCCGTCGCTGACCACCGTGAACGCCCGGGTGGTGCCGGTGTCGTGCCCCGGCGTGACCGCCAGGTCGAGGTTGTCCAGGACGAGCGTGTCGTCCAGGGTCACGTCGAAGACCCGCTTGCCGGGCGTCGAGGTGCCGGCGTACCGGTTGGCCAGGTAGAGCCGGACGGTGACCTCGGTGCCAGCCGGTACCGGGAAGTCCCACTGCATCTCCGGGGCGCCGGTGCCGTCCCACCGCTCGCTGCTGTACAGCGCGGCCGGGGTCCCGGCCGGAACGGTCCCGTCGAGGTTAGGCACGACCCCGTAGCTCGCGGCGCTGCTGCCGGTGTTGTGGTACGGGCTGGGGCTGGCGGCGGTGTCGGCGCTCCAGTCCGGCCCGTTGTCGGTGGACACGACGGCGGGGCCGGCGGCGTTGACCCGGTACAGCACGTTCGTCGGCACGGGCACACCGGCCTGGTACACGGTGCCGGGCAGGCCGGCGGTGGTGGTCGGGTGCGGGGCCATGCCGCCGGTCAGCGGGAAGAACGCGATCCGCTCCCGCCGGTACTGGAAGTTGCCGATCCAGGACTGGTCGGAGCCGAGCCAGATGCCCTGCGGGGTGACCAGCATCTCGGCCACGCCGTAGCCGCGCGGGTGCCGGCCCGGGTTCCACGACAGCGGCAGCCCGTTGCTCGGGTCGAGGGCGGCGATGCTGGCCCGGCCGATGGCCCCGGCCTGTGCGTTGTCGCCGCCGAAGCTGTTGTTGAGCCAGCGCAGGTGCCCGCCGACGTAGACGGCCTGCTCGCTGATGCCGACCGAGAGGAAGGTGTCGCCGCCGGAGTAGTTCACCCAGGTGGGCTGCTGTTCGTCGCCGGTCGCGGCGGCCTCCCAGCGGGCGGCGGCGTCGCAGAGCGACCCGCTGTACCGGCCACCGGTGGTGACCACCACGAAGTAGCTGCCGTCCGGGGCGAAGGCCACGTCCCGCATGTACGAGTCGAACGCCTTCCACGAGCAGCGCGGGGTGTACCGGCTGGTGTTCCAGTCGGCGACGGTCGCGGCGCTCACGCCGAGGTCCAGCCGCACGATCTGGTCGTGCAGCACCCCGTCGGCCTTCTTGAAGTTGCCGATCACGACGAGCTGGGTGCCGTCCGGGGAGAGCGCGAGCTTCTCCGCGCCGACGCCGGCCTTGGCCCCGCTCACCCCGTCGTAGTTGTGGTTCTCGGTGAGCGTGGTGGTCAGGTAGCTGTCCAGCACGCCGGTGGTGGCGTCGAGCGAGGCGAGGCCGCCGCGCGGGTTGGCGTTGCCGGCGGTGGTGAAGATGCCGCCGACGAGCAGCCGGTCGCCGGCCAGGGCGACGTCGTCGACGAGGCCGTTGAACGCCGGCCCGGCGAAGCTGGTGACGGTGGCCCCGGTGGCGACGTTGACCAGCGCCAGCTTGCGCCGGGTCACCCCGTTGACCGTGTTGAACTTGCCCGCCAGGTAGACGGTGCCGGCGGTCGGACCGGCGGCCACCGCGTTCACCTCGTTGTCGACGACCGGCGCGAACGCGGTGTCCACCGCGCCGGTGGCCTTGTCGAAGGCGAGCACGTAGTTGCGGGTGATGTCCACGTCCGAGTTGCGATTCTGCACCGTGGTGAACGAGCCCGCCGCGATGATCTTCGTGCCGGCGTCGTGGATGGCGAATACGGTGCCATCCATGATGTCCGGCGACGCGGTCGACGGGACGGCGGAGACCACCTTGTCGTGGTCGGGCGCGGCGCTCGCCGGGCCGCCGGCGGCGAGGCCGGCGCTGGTCAGGGCGACTGCCGCGAGCACCGCCAGGGTGCGGCGGGTCAGGGACGAGGAACCAATCACGGGCAGCTCCCGGAGCACGTACGGACGGAGGTGCGGCTCACAGCCGGGCAGCCGGGGACTGCCGGCTCGGCGGCGCGCGCCACGTGAGGCATGGCGCCATCACACCTTCATGCACCGCAGCCGCCGAGTCCAGCGGGGGCGTCCGATTCTGCCCCAACCGCGCGACGGCTCCACCCGAGCACCCGACGCCGGGCTGCCCGCCGGAGGCGGACCTCGCCGGGTCAGTCGGTCGGGGCGCACGAAAAGCCGACCACGACCGGCCCCGAGGCCAGGTCAGGGCCGCCTGTCAGGGCCGCCTGTCAGGGCCAACCGTCAGGGCCGCCCGGCGTGGGACGGGTCAGGGCCGCCCGGCGTGGGACGGCCCGGCGACGGCGGGCGTGGTGTCGGCGGCGGGCAGGGTCACCGTGACCTCCAGGCCGCCGCCGGGCTGCGCGAACACCCGCACCGTGCCGCCGTGCGCGTCGCAGACCGCCCGGACGATGGACAGCCCCAACCCGGAGCCGCGGGCCCCGGTGCGTTCCTGCCCGCCCCGGCGGAACGGCTCGAACAGGCCCGGCACGTCACCCGGGCTGACCTCGAAGCCGGTGTTGGCGACCACCAGCCAGGACGTGCAGCCGTCCGTGCCGGTACGCACCGTGATCCGGCCGTGCAGGTGGTTGTAGCGCACCGCGTTCTCGATCAGGTTGCCGGCCAGCCGGTCCAGCAGCCCGGGATCGCCCACCACCGGCGCGGATTCCAGCGACGTCTGCACCCGCAGCCCGATCCGCTCCACCTCCCGGCGCACGGCCGACAGCGCGTTGGCGGTGCCGGCGGCCAGGTCGCACTCGGCGCGCCGGCCCAGCCGCCGCCCCGCCTGGGCCTCGCTGCGGGCCAGCACCAGCAGGGCGTCGACCAGCCCGTTGGCCCGTTCCGAGGCGTCGCGGACCACCGTGGCCATCCGGCGGTACTCGTCGGCGTCGGCCTCGTCGTCGCTGAGCGTCACGTCGATCTCGGTCCGCATCACGGCGAGCGGGGTACGCAGCTCGTGCGAGGCGTTGGCGACGAACCGCTTCTGCGCCTCGAACGCGGCGGCGATCCGGTCCAGCATCGCATCGAACGTCTTGGCCAGCTCGGCCACCTCGTCGTCCGCCCCGGACCAGCCGATCCGCTGGTCGAGGGTGGCCTCGCCGAGGCGCTGGGCGGTCGCGGTGACCTGGTGCAGCGGGCGCAGCGCCCGGCCGGCCACCGCGTACGCGCCGGCCACCCCGACCACGCTGATCGCCAGCAGCGCCACCAGGCCCTTGACCAGCAGCTCCCGGGACGCGGCGGCGACGAGCTGCCGCTGCCACTCCGCCGCGTCCAGGGACCGGCCGTCAGCCAGCAGCACGGTGGTGCCGGGCAGCAGCTCGTCGGTGGGGCGCAGCGCGTCGCGGAGCAGCAGCCAGGCCAGCAGCACCAGGATCGTCCCGGCGCCCACCAGCAGCACCCCGTTGAGCAGGGTGAGCCGCAGCCGCAGGGTCGGCCGCAGCCGGACGCTCACGACAACCCCTCGGCGGTGCGGTAGCCGGCACCGACCACCGTCTCGATCAGCGGCGGGTCGCCGAGCTTGCGGCGCAGCGTCATCACGGTGACCCGGACGATGGTGGTGAACGGGTCGGTGTTGGCGTCCCAGACCCGTTCCAGCAGCTCCTCGCTGGAGACCACGGCGCCGCGCGCCTTGAGCAGCTCGGCCAGCACCCCGAACTCCTTGTTGGTCAGGTCGACCGCCGCCCCGCCCCGGGTCACCACCCGGCGGGCCGGGTCGAGCACCAGGTCGGCGACGGCGAGCACCGGCGGCGCGGCCGGGGTGGCCCGGCGGCCCAGCGCCTGCACCCGGGCCACCAGCTCGTCGAAGGCGAACGGCTTGGGCAGGTAGTCGTCCGCGCCGAGCTGCAACCCCTCGACCCGGTCGGCGACCGTGCCGCTGGCGGTGAGCATGAGCACCCGGGTCAGTGTGCCGGAGGCGGCCAGCTCGGCGCAGATCTGGTCGCCGTGGATGCCGGGCAGGTCCCGGTCCAGCACCACCACGTCGTACCGGGTGACGAAGGCCATCTCGTGGCCGCTGTCGCCGTCGTAGGCCACGTCGACGGCCATGCCGCGTTTACGCAGCCCCCGCGCGATCGCGTCGGCGAGGTTGCGCTCGTCCTCGACCACCAACACCCGCATACCCGCCTCCTCGCCGGCCGACCTCCCGACAACCTAGTGCCGGCCACCAAACCAGCGTCGCACCGCCGGCCGGACGCCGGGCAGGCGGGCAGCCGCCGGGCGGTGGAGAAGCGTCAGGCAGCCGCCGGGCGGGGACGGCCGTCAGGCGGGCAGCCGCCACCAGCCGTACGTGCCTGACTCCCGGCGGCAGACGATGTCGCGGCCGTCGGCGGCGCAGTCCCCCGCCGCGCCGGGCAGCACGTCGCGCAGCCGGACCGTCGCCCCCGCCAGGTCCAGCTCCGCGACGACCAGGCCGCGGCCGTCGCGGTCGGGGCGCGTGCCGTAGGACGGCCCGCCCGGGGTGCGGCTGAACGCCAGGTCCCAGCGGCCCAGGTCGGCGACCTCCCGCCCGGTCGCGGCGTCCAGCACGCCGAGGTGACTGGCCGTGCCGCCCGCCTGGTCGTCGGCGATCGCCAGGAGCCGGTCGCCGCGCACCGCGACGACCGTCTGCCAGCGGGGAACGGTCCACCGGACCTCGCCGGTCGCCGGGTCCAGCCCGGACAGTCCGGCGCCCCGGTAGGCCGAGGCGCAGAGCACCCCGCCGCAGCCCACCGCGTAGCCGAACTGTGGCTGCTCCAGGGCCCAGCGCCGGTCCAGCGCGCCGAGCCCGTACGCGGTGACCCGCCGGACCTCCCTCTGGTCGTGCTCGAAGGCGAGCAGCAGGTCACCGGCGATGTCGACCTGCAGGCCCCCCTGCCAGCCGCCCGGCGGCGCGGCGAGGCCCGCGCGCACCGCCCCGGACGCCGCATCGCGCAGCTCGATCCGGCCGGCGGCCGTGACCAGCGCCACCAGGTCGGCCGGGCCGCCCTCGCCACGGTAGTGGAAGGTCGTCCTGCCCAGGCGGCTCGGCACCGACCATCGGACGCGGCCCGACGGCGGGTCCACCGACCGCAGCTCGCCCCGCTGAATGTCCTCGCCGATCAGCAGCAGCCCCCCGCCCACGGTGGGCACCGGGTGGCCGGGCTGCTGCCAGCGCCGCTCGCCGGTCGCCACGTCCACGGCGAGGGTCTCCGCCGCCGACCCGTCGGGGTACTCGGTGAACAGGACGAGGCCGGCGTGCTCCTGAACGCCGGTCAGTTGGCCACTGCCGAACACGGGCGTGCGCCACAACGGCCGGACTGCGGCCCCCGCGCGGGCGGGCGTCGCGTGTGCCGTCACCTCGCGCGGGGCGCTGCTGCCTGGCGTCGCCGGGTCCAGCAGGTAGGCCCGGCCGCCGATGACGACGACCTGGACGCCCAGCCGGCCGCCGAGCACCGCCGACGCGGGGCGCACCACGGGCGCCGACGAGACCAGGACGAACAGCGCGAGGAGGCCGGCCAGTGCCACCCGCAGCGGCCGGCCCACCGCCCGGGGCGGCCGGGGCGGAGGCTCCGGGCCCTGGTCGCCGCGCGTCTCGCCGAGGTCGATGAGCGTCACCCTCGCTCCTTTCCGGGCCGTGGCCGGCGGCGAGCGGGGCGTCCCGCCGGGCCGCCGTGGGGCGCACCGGGCGGCCGGGACCACACGAACGCGCCTGTACGATGGCGCGTCGTGGCCGTGCCGGTGGTAGACCCCTCGCTGAACTCCGACTCCGCACCCGTCGCGACGCGGGCCGCGTCGACCGGACCCGACGCGGCGGGCACAGGCACACCCCGTCGGCCCCGGTGGCGACCTGCCCGCGCCGACCTGCTGGCCATCGGAGCCTACGTGCTCCTCGGCGTCCTCGTCTGCCTCAACTACTGGGGGGACGTCGAGCACCGCGTGTCGTCGCACCTGCCGACCGACCACAGCTGGTTCGAGTGGCTCTTCGCCCACGGCGCGTACTCGGTGCGGCACCTGGAGAACCCGCTGCTCTCCCTGCGCCAGAACGCCCCGGACGGGGTGAACATGATGGCGAACACGTCGCTGCTCGGCGCGACCCTGCCGCTGGCGCCGGTGACGCTGCTGCTCGGCCCGCAGGTGACGTACGCCCTCTACCTCGGCGGGGCGCTCGCGGCGACGGCGGCCACCTCGTACTGGATGCTGTCGCGGCACCTGGTGCGCTCGCGCGCGGCGGCGTTCCTCGGCGGCGCGTTCCTCGGCTTCGCGCCCGGCATCGTGCACCACGCCAACGGGCAGCCGAACTTCGTCTCCAACTACCTGCTGCCGCTCATCGTGGCGCGGGTGCTGCTGCTGGGCGCGGCGGGACGCAGCTGGCGGCGGGACGGGGTGGTGCTGGGGCTGCTGGTGGCGTACCAGATCTTCATCAACGAGGAGATGCTGCTGCTCACGGCGCTGGCCTGCCTGGTGGTCGTGCTGGCGTACGCGGCGCAGCGGCCCCGGGCGGCGTGGGCCCGCGCCCGCGGTTTCCTGTCCGCGCTCGGCCTCGGCGGCGGCTTGGCGCTGCTGCTCACGGCGTACCCGATCTGGTTCCAGTTCAACGGCCCGCAGTCCTACCGGGGGTTGCAGGGCGGGGTGTTCCACAACTGGGGCGAGGACCTGGTGGCCTTCGTCACGTTCGCCCGGGACACGGTGGCCGGCGACGAGGCGGTGGAGAAGACCATCGGCCTCACCGAGCAGAACACCTGGTTCGGCTGGCCGCTGGTGCTGGTCGCGCTGGTCGCGCTGGCGCTGCTGGTCCGCCGGTCGCCGGCCGCCCGGATCGTCGCCGTGCTGGTGGTCGTGTTCACCGTCGCCTCGATCGGCCCGGTGGTGCGCTTCGACGGGGCGGAGACCACGGTCGACGGTCCGTGGGCGTACATCCCGGACGACCTGCCGCTGGTGGAGATGATGATGCCCACCCGGCTGGCCCTGGTGGTGGCCGCCGCCGTCGGCGTGCTGCTCGCCCTGGCCTGGGACGCGCTGGCCCGCACCGCAACCGCCGGGACCGCGACCGCCGGCCGGGTGGGCCGCTGGCTGCGCCCCGTCGGGTACGCGGCGCTCGCGCTCGCCGTGCTGCCGCTGGTCCCCCGCCCGCTGCCCGCCGAGCGGATCGACCCGCCGCCGCACTTCATCACCTCCGGCGGCTGGCGGCCGTACGTCCCGGCGGGGCGGACCCTGGTGCCGGTGCCGATCCCCAGCAACGTGCACGGCCTGCCCACGCTGCGCTGGAGCGCCCTGACCGGGCACGAGTTCCCCATCCCCGGCGGCTACTTCATCGGGCCCAACCCCGACGGCGAGGGCGTCTTCGGCGCCCCGAACCGGCCGACCAGCACCCTCGTCTACTCCACGATGGACGCCGGCGCCGTGCCGCCGCTGACCGAGGAGAACCGTCGGCAGGCGGTGGAGGACCTACGCTACTGGAAGGCGTCCGTGGTCGTCCTCGGCGCGCACCCGCGCGAGGCGGTCCTGCGTGAGCTGATGACCGCCCTGCTGGGCCCGCCGCAGCGCGTCGACGACGTCTGGCTCTGGCAGGTGTGAGGCCCGGCGGCGGTCAGCCCACCAGGGGGCGTACGTCCCAGACCCAGGCGCCGTCGACCTCGCGTCCCGGGCCGACGAGCTGGTCGACGGTGCGGCGGACCGGATCGCCCCGATGCAGTCCGCCCTGCACCAGCACGGCCGCCCGCCAGTGGCGCAGGTCGGTCACCGCCTGCCGACGGTCCGCGTCGGTCACCACCGGCGCCTCGCCCGTCTCGGCCGCCCGGCGTAGCAGCGTCGCCGTCGGGCGGTCGGGCGCGCCCCAGCGGGCGGTCGGGTCGCCGGCGGCGCTCGGGCCGATGAAGTAGCCGCCAGGCGCGGTGAAGGCCAGCCCGGTGCGGGCCGACCAGAACGTCGCCGGGCTCACCCCCGCCCCGGTCACCGGCGGCACCGGCACCAGCGTCCGGCCGGCCGGCACGTACGCCCGCCAGCCGCCGCCGGCCACGAACGCCGGCACCGGCCACGTCGGCACGGTGCGGATCGGCGTGGGGGCCAGCGGGAGCAGCGCGGCGGCCACGGCCCCGCCCCAGAGCAGCCGCACCGGCGCCCCTCGCCGGTCGCCCGCCGACGGGACCGGAGCCAGGGCGAACGCCCGGTCCAGGGAGAGGGCGACCAGCACCCCCAGCACCGGTACGCAGATCAGGGCGAACCGGGCCGGCACCACGAGGTCGAGCAGCGGCACCCCGGCCAGCAGCCGGTACGGCCCGGGCAGCCCGGTCGACGCGCCGTCCACGCGCACGGTGTCGCCGAGGGAGAGCAGCGCGGCGAGCGTCCCGACGGCGGCGAGGGCCCGCACCAGCGGCCGGTGCCACAGCCAGACCACGACCACCACGGCGAGCACCAGCAGCCCGGGACCGAAGAACGAGTTCTCCTCGGTCGGGTTCGGCGCGAGCAGCCCGGGCACGTACCCGTCGCCGAGGACCGTCTGCCGGGCCGACGCGGCGTACGAGGCGGCGTCGAGCTGGAAGCCCCGCGCATGGAAGGGCATCCCCCGGTAGTGGTACGGGCCGAGGAACTGGAACCACAGCGGGTACGCCAGCAGCGCCCCCGCCACCAGCGCGCCCACGCCGAGCCGGCCGAGGAACGCGGGCGCCAGCCGGCGGGCCGCCGCCCGGTCGGCGAGGGCGTACGCCAGGGTGAGCACCCCGGCGGCGAGCGCCAGGAAGACGAGCTGCTCCTCGCCGACGAAGACCTGGTACGCCACCAGCAGCCCGAGCGCCACCCCGTGCCGGCGGACCCGGTCGGTGTCGGGCCGGAACACCAGCGCCAGGATCGGCGGCACCAGGAACTGGGCGGCCATGTGCAGGTGCGCCCCGGCCTGGGCCACCATGCCGGGGGCGAAGCCGCAGACGAGGCCCCCGACTGCGGCGGCGACCCGGGAGTCGACCAGGCGGCGGGCCAGCAGGACGTACCACGCGGTGGCGGTGCCGGCCAGGCTGACGACGACCGCCACGAGGAAGGCCGCCTGCGTGCCGAACAGCAGCGTCACCGGGGTCAGCGGCACGCCCAGGCCGAGCACCGACGTGTTGGCCATCAGGTTCACCCCGTCCGGGGCGTTGAGAGCCACGCTGTGCAGCGGATGCTCCCCGGTGGTGACGGCGCGGGCCGCGTGGGCGAGCATCCACTCGAACAGCATCTGGTCGTTGTCCTGGTGGAACAGCCGGTCGGGTCGGCCCCACTGCCGGCTGGTGAGCAGCACCGCCAGGCCGAGGTAGCCGGCGACCACGGCGGCGTCGACGCCCCGTACCCGCCGGGGTCGAACGGCGACCGGCGGCGCGCCCGGCTGCCGCCGCCCGGCCGGCGCGCCGCCGGTGGCGGGCGCGGCCATCAGGCCGACGGGTCGGTCAGCGTCCGCACGTCCCAGACCCAGACGTCCAGCTCGCGGCGCGCCGGGCCGACCAGGTCCTCGACGGTACGCCGCAGCGGCTCGGCGTTGTGCTGGCCGACCGGGAGCACCAGGATCGCGGCCCGCCAGTGCCGCAACTCGTCCAGGGAGCGGCGGCGCTGGCGGTCGTCGAGCTTCGGGGTACGCCCGGTGCTGGCCACGTCCTCCAGCAGCTCGCCGACGCCGCTGGGCCGCCCGCCGAACCGGCCCGGGTCGCCGGTGTTGCCGTTGCGCGGGGCGAGGAAGTAGCCGCCCGGGATCTTGAAGTCGAGGTTGGTGGTGGCCGCCCACCGCATCCCGTGCGTGTTGCCCATGCTGGGCACCGGGATCGGCACGAGGGTCTGGTCGGGGCCGACGTAGTCGCGCCACCGGTCGGCGGTGATGAACGTCGGCACCGGCGGGCGGGAGGTGACCTTCAGCGGCATCGGCGCGATCGGCAGCAGCGCCATGACCAGGGCGGCCACCCCGAGGGTACGCATGGTGCGGGCCTCGGCCGTGCGCAGCGCCCAGACCCGCTCGACGGCGAGGGCGAGCAGCACCCCGACCACCACGGTGGTGATCATGCCGAACCGGGTGGGCACCACGGCGTCGAGCAGCGGCAGCCGCACCAGGATCTCCCAGGGGCCGGTGAACAGCTCCCGGTCCCACCAGGACACCCGCTCGCCGAGGGAGAGCACCGCGAAGAACGCGCCGGTCGCCGCGAGGGCGCGGACGATCGGCTCGCGGCGCAGCCAGAGCACGGTGCCGACGGCGATGAGGGCGAGGCTCCAGCCGAGGAAGGCGTTCTCCTCGGAGTAGTTCGGGGCGAGGTTGACGTTGGCGCGCTCGTTGCCGCCGAGGGTGGGCGAGCCGGGGGCGAAGAACGCGGCGATGTCGTTGCCGTAGTCGCGGACTGCGTCGCTGAGCCCGTGGTACGCCATCGGCCCGGCGAACTGCACGTAGAGCGGGTACGCCAGCAGCGACCCGGCGAGCACGGTGCACACCGCCACGGCGACGCCCAGGGGCCGCCATGCGGTCGTCCACAGCCCCGGCCGTTGCACGAGCACGGCGATCAGGAACACCCCGCAGGCCATCGCCGTGAAGAGCAGGATCTCCTCGTTGATGAACGCCTGCGCGGTGACCAGGAGGGCCAGCAGCGCCCCGTCGCGGACCGGCCGCCGGGAGCTGGTGATCATCAGCACCCGCCAGACGATGAACGGCAGCAGGAACTGGCTGATGATGTTCGGGTGCCAGTTGGCGTGCGAGAGCATCGCCGGTGAGAACCCGCAGAACCAGCCGCCCACGGCGGCGGCGAGCGGGTTGCGGACGACGTGCCGGGAGAGCAACCGGTACCAGGCGGCGGCGGTGCCGGCGAGGCCGCAGGTGACCAGCACCACAAAGGAGACGGCGGGCCCGAACAGCAGGGTCACCGGCACCATCGGGATGCCGAGCGCCAGGACGGCCGTGTTGGCCATCAGGTTGACCCCGTCGGGGTAGTTGAACTGTTCGGTGTAGAACGGGAACTCGCCGTGCAGCACCACCCGCACCGAGTGGGCGAGGAAGAACTGCACCTGGGCGGGGTCGCTGCTGTAGAGCGAGGCGACCCGGCCTGCGGGGTCGACCCAGATCTGGCTGGTCACCCAGAGCGCGGCGAGCAGGAACAGGCCGTAGACGGCGAGGTCCCGCCGCCGGGGCGTCCACCGCCAGCGCCGCCGGCTGCGGGCCGCGGCGGATCCGGGCGACGGGGCTGTGGCGCTCCCGGGCGACGGGGCTGTGGCGGCGGGCGGCGGGGCGGCTGCGGGCTCCGCGCGGGCCGGGGGCTCGACGGTCGGAGGCTCGACGGTCAGGGGCTCGGCAGGAGTCACAGTCGGCGGAGTCTACCGGAGCGGGTGCCACGCCCGACAATCACCATTGCGTCCTTTGTGGGCGGTCGGGGCGCAGCTCGCGGCCGCGGATCGAGGTGCCGGTTCGCGTCCCGCCGCCGTCTCGTACCATGTGGGGCGCAACACGACCGGCGACGCGATCGGGGGGCGTACAGGTGGCTTCAGCGCGCCGGCGCGGCGGGACGGCCACCGCGCTGCTCGCCCTCCTGCTGACCGCGACGGCCTGCGGCCCGGTCGCCGACCGCAAGCCCGACGCCCTCCCGGTGGGCTACGACAGCCTGGACGGCAAGCTGCGGGTGTGGCCCGCGCGGGGCGGCCTGGCCGGCGACGCGGCGGCCACGGCGGCGGTGACCGACGCGGTCCGGGCCTGGCGGTCGCCGGCCGACGACCGGGCGCACCTGCCGTCCTCGGGGATCCTCTGGTCCGGCGAGGCCGACGGCGCCCCGCTGGCCCTGGTGGCCGCCGACGTCCCTGGCGAGAGCGCCTCCTGGCTGCTGCAACTGACCCGCGACGGCAACCGTTACGTGGTCGGCCGGGCCAGCGAATACACCGACCCCGGCTACCTCGTCTACTCCGACGTGCTGCCCGTGCAGACCAGCGCCGGGCGTCGCTACCTGCTCTCCGAGCGGGTGGAGCGGCTGCTCGGCCCGAAGGGTCGGGCCCTGGTCACCCGGGACGGGCTGACCGACCCGGTGGACGTGCCTGCCTGCCAGGCCGTGCCGCTGACCGCGACGCTGCGGGCCACCAGCTCGCTGCCGCGCGGCCGGGCCGCCGACCGCCTGCTCGACCTGGGTACGGCCACCACGGACCCGCGCTACCCCCTGGTGCGGGACGAGACCGGCTCGGGCCGGCGGGCGCTGGACGACCTGGACACCTGCGAGCTGGCCGACGAGCAGGGTCCCTTCGGCAGCATCCCGCGCCGCATCGGCGACGGTGACGCGCGCCGCTCGGTGCCGGAGTCGTGGCCCCGGGGCAGGGTGAGCGTGCGCGCGCTCGGCGAGGTGGCCCTCGGCGGGGGCGATCCGGCCGACCTGGAGCAGCTGAGCTGGGAGACCGGCACGGGGACGATGACGGCGGTCGTCTACCGGCCGGCCGCCGGCGACCCGGTGTTCTCGCCGGCCGACCGGGCCAGCACGTTGCAGGCGTACGTGCTGCCGGTGCCGGGGCAGCCGCTGGTGGTGCTGAGCTGGCGGGCCAACCGGTACACGTCGCTGTCGGTGCCCCCGGGCACCCCCCGGCTGGTCGACCGGCCGGGGCTGGTGGTGGTGCCGCAGCCGGCGAGCAAGGCGACGTTCAGCCTGACCGGCGCGGAGAAGACCTACTACCGGTCGGTCGGCGGTCGCTGACCACCGCCCCGCTGACCACCGCCCCGCCGGCCCCCGGCGACGCGCCGCCCCGCGGCGAGTGGTGAGAAGGGGCCCCTTCTCGACGCCAGGCGTTAAGAAGGGGCCCTTCCTTGCCCGCACGGCGGTCAGTCGGCGGGCAGGCCGACCGGCTCGACCGACTGCGCGTCCAGGCCCGAGATCCACCCGGTGACGTCGCGGGCCACGTCCTGGGCGGTGAGGCCCAGGTCGGCGAGGATCTGCGCGCGGGTGCCGTGCGGGTGCCAAGCGGCCGGCACGCCCAGGTCCCGAAGCGGCACCCGGACGTCGGCGTCCCGCATCGCCTGGGCGAGGGCGTCGCCGACCCCGCCGACGCGCACGCCGTCCTCGACGGTGACGACGAGCCGGTGGCCGGCGGCCAGCTCGACCAGCTCGGCGGGGACCGGGCGCACCCAGCGCGGGTCGACCACCGTCACCCCGTAGCCCTGCTCGGCGACCCGGGTGGCGACCTCCATGCCGAGGTGACCGAACGAGCCGACCGCGACCAGCAGCACGTCGGTGCGGGCCGCCTCGGCCAGCACGTCGACCCGGCCGACCCGACGCACGGCCGGCAGGTCGGCGGCGACGGTGCCGGTCGGGAACCGGACGACGGTCGGGCCGTCGTCCACGGCGACCGCCTCGCGCAGCTCCTCGCGCAGGGTCGCGGCGTCCCGGGGGGCGGCGATGCGCAGGCCCGGCACCACCCCGAAGACGGACATGTCCCAGATGCCGTAGTGGCTCGGCCCGTCCGGGCCGGTGATCCCGGCCCGGTCCAGCACGAACGTCACCGGCAGCCGGTGCATCGCCACGTCCAGCAGGACCTGGTCGAACGCCCGGTTGAGGAAGGTCGCGTAGACCGCCACCACCGGGTGCAGCCCGCCGAGGGCCAGCCCGGCCGCCGAGGTGGCCGCGTGCTGCTCGGCGATGCCGACGTCGTACACCCGGTCGGGGTGCTTGCGGGCCAGCTTGGCGATGCCGGTGGGCTCGGCCATCGCGGCGGTGATGCCCACCACGTCGGGCCGGGCGTCGGCGATCGCGACCAGCTCGTCGGCGAAGACGTGCGTCCACTTCACCGACGGGGCGGCGACCAGCTTGCCGGTCTCCACGTCGAACGCGCCGGGGCCGTGGAAGCAGTCGGCCTCGTCCTCCTCGGCCGGCCGGTAGCCGTAGCCCTTGCGGGTCACCGCGTGCACGATCACCGGCCCGCCGAAGTGCTTCGCCGCCCGCAGCGCCGACTCGACCGCCTCCAGGTCGTGGCCGTCGACCGGGCCGACGTACTTGATGCCCAGGTCCTCGAACATGGCCTGCGGGGAGACCGCGTCCTTGATGCCCTTCTTGACGGCGTGCAGCACCTCGTACATGGGCCGGCCGACCAGCGGCGTCGAGCCGAGGGCGTCCTTGACGGTGTCGAGGATCTTCTCGTAGCCGGGGTTGAGCCGCAGCGACGAGAGGTGGTCGGCGAGGCCGCCGATGGTCGGCGCGTACGACCGGCCGTTGTCGTTGACCACGATGACGAGGGGGTTGCCGGAGGTGGCGATGTTGTTCAGCGCCTCCCAGCACATGCCGCCGGTCAGCGCCCCGTCGCCGACGACGGCCACGACGGAGCGCGCCTCGCCGCGCAGCGCGTACGCCTTGGCCAGGCCGTCGGCGTAGGACAGGGCGGTGGAGGCGTGCGAGTTCTCGATCAGGTCGTGCTCGCTCTCGGCCTGGCTCGGGTAGCCCGAGAGGCCGCCGCGCTGGCGCAGCTTGTCGAAGCCGTCCTGCCGGCCGGTGAGGATCTTGTGTACGTACGCCTGGTGGCCCGTGTCGAACAGGAGCCGGTCCCGGGGGGAGTCGAAGACCCGGTGCATCGCCAGTGTCAGCTCCACCACACCCAGGTTGGGGCCGACGTGCCCGCCGGTGCGGGAGACCTTGGCGATCAGGAAGTCACGGATCTCGGCGGCGAGGATGTCCAGCTGCTCGGCGGTCATCCGCTTCACGTCCTGCGGACCCCGCACCGTGGCCAGCAGCCGGCCGTGGTTGGCCGTGTCCTCTTCAGCACTCATGAGCGAAGAGTCTATCGGCCGCCTGGTAGTCCGCAGCCTGGCCGGGGAACCACCCGGCTGACCGGATACGCAGTCAGGCGACGATCACCAGCCGCCGGGGCGGGGTGACCGGCGGGGCGTGCCGGGCCGGCCCGGCCGGCGTCCAGGAGCCCAGCACGGCCGCCTCGTGGGCCCCGGTCACCGACGGGATCGCCCCGGGCAGGCCGTGCCAGGACAGCCAGCCGAGCAGCGCGAACGCGTACGCCTCCCTGGCCTGCGCCGGCACCCCCAGCTCGTCGCTGGCCCGCAGCCGCCACCGGCCCTCCCCGAGCACGACCAGCCGGCCCCACAGGGTGGGGTTGCGCACCCCACCCCCGGCGGCGACCACCTCGGCCACCCCGTGCCGGTCGCACGCGGCGGCCACCGTCCGGGCGGTCAGCTCGGTCAGGGTGGCCAGCACGTCGTCGGCGTCGACGGGCTCACCGAGCGCGGCGAGCCGCTCGTCGAGGTACCCGGCGTGGAACAGCTCCTTGCCTGTGGACTTGGGTGGCGGCGCGGCGTAGTACGGCTCGGCGAGCAGCAGCTCCAGCAGGCCGGGGTGCACCCGGCCGGCCGCCGCCCGGGCCCCGTCGAGGTCGCAGGGGCGGCCGAGGAAGCGCCGGGCCGCCGCGTCGAGCAGCGCGTTGGCCGGGCCCACGTCGTACCCGAGGACCGGCGCGCCCGGGGCGACGACGGTGAGGTTGGCGATGCCGCCCAGGTTGAGCGCCGCCCGGGGCGGGCCCGCCCGGCCGCCCAGCAGCAGCGCGTCGAACGCCGGCACCAGGGGCGCGCCCTGCCCGCCCGCGGCGACGTCGGCCGCGCGCAGGTCCGACAGCACCGGTACGCCCACCCGCGCGGCCACCCGGGCCGGCGCGCCGAGCTGGAGGGTGCCGCGCACGGTGCCGCCGTCGACCCAGTGGAAGACGGTCTGCCCCGGCGAGACGACGGCGTCGACCCGCCCGCCGGCCAGCTCCACGCCGCGCGCCGCCGCGTCGGCGAACACCTCGCCCAGCCGGTTGTCCAGCCGGCAGACCGCCTCGATCGTGGTCGGGTTCGGCGGCAGCACGGCCCCGATCTGCGCCCGCAGCTCCTCGTCGTGGTCGAGGCCGAGGTGGCCGAGCGGACGCAGCCGCAGGGTCTCCCCGTCGACGGTGAACTCGGCCGCCACCACGTCCACCCCGTCGTACGACGTCCCCGACATCAACCCCACGATCCGCATAAGGAAGGGCCCCCTGTCAACGCTCTTTGTATAGGAAGGGTCCCCTGCAATCACCCGGCGCCAATCACCGCCCAGGTTGCAGGAGGCCGACCAGCTCCACGTGCTGGGTCATCGGGAACAGGTCGAAGCCGCGCAGCTCCGCCAGCCGCCAGCCGGCGTCGGCGAAGGTGCGTACGTCCCGGGCGAAGGCGGCCGGGTCGCAGGCCACGTACGCCACCGCGCGCGGTGCGGCCGCGACCACGTCCCGCACCACCCGCGCGCCCGCCCCGCTGCGCGGCGGGTCCAGCACCACCAGGTCCACCGGGCCGGCGATCCGGCGGCGGGCCAGGGCGGTCTCCACCCGGGCCGCCACCACCTCGACCCCGGGCAGGTCCCGCAGGTTCTCCCGGGCGGCGGCGACGCTCTCGACGGCGGATTCGACGACGGTGATCCGGGCGTCCGGGCCGACGCGGGCGGCCATGGCGGCGGCGAAGAGCCCCGCCCCGCCGTAGAGGTCCCAGGCCGACTCGCCGGGCTGCGGGTCGAGCAGGGCGAGCACCGCGTCGACCAGGGTGTCGGCCGCCGCCGGGTGTACCTGCCAGAAACCGGACGCCGGCAGCGTCCACTCCCGGCCGGCGGCCACCTCGCGGACCGTCGCCGAACCGTCGAGGGGCAGGACGGTCGCCGAACCGTCGGACGGGACCGCCGCCGGCCCGTCGGGCAGGGCGGTGACGGTGACGTCCCCGCCGGTCGAGGCGACGATCTCCACCGCCTCGGCCGCCGGCCAGGGCTGCCCGAGCACCGGCAGCCCCTGGATCGCCGGGTGGGCGATGCGGCAGCGGTCGATCGGCACCACCTCGTGCGAGCGGTGCTTGAGCAGCCCGGCCCGGCCGGTGGCGTCGACCGCGTACCGGACCCGGGAGCGCCAGCCGAGCGGCCCGCCGGGCAGCGCCGCGACCCGGACCCCGAGCCGGTCGATCTCGGCGTCGGTGCGGCCGGCGAGGCGGCGCAGCTGCTCGCGGACCACCGCGGCCTTCCAGTCCAGCTGGGCCCCGGGCGCGACGTGCTGGAGGTCGCAGCCGCCGCACAGACCCGGTTTCGCATACGGGCAGGGCGGCGCGACCCGCTGCGGCGCGGCGTCGAGCACCGTCACCGCGTCGGCACGGACGAACCCGCGGTGCACCTCCGTGACCTCGGCCACCACCCGCTCGCCGGGCAACGCGTGCCGGACGAAGACCACCTGCCCGTCGACCCGGGCCACGCAGTGCCCGCCGGGGGCGACCGCGTCGACGGTCAGCTCGACCCGCTCGGCCTCCTCCAGCCCGCTCGTCCGGGACGCATCCACGCCTGGCCGGGTCATCGCTGCTCTCCCTCGGTCGGGCCCTGCTCACCTGGCGGGGCGGAGACCACCGGCGGCACCGGCGGGGGCAGGGTGCTGCGCGGGGCGACCCGGGGGCCACGCGCCGGTCCCCGGGTCAGCGTCGCGTCGAGCCGGTCGAGGTTCTTGCCGGCGGTGGAGGCGAGCTGCCACGGGACGCTGGTGACCATCACGCCCGGCTCGAACAGCAGCCGCCCCTTGAGGCGCAACGCGCTCTGGTTGTGCAACAGGTTCTCCCACCAGCGTCCGACGACGTACTCCGGGATGAAGACCGTGACCACGTCGCGCGGCGACTCCCGGCGGGTGTTGGCCACGAAGCCGAGGATCGGCCGGGTGATCTCCCGGTACGGCGAGTCGATCACGGTCAGGGGCACCGGCAGCTCCCGCCGTTCCCAGTCGGCCTGGAGGGCCCGGGTGTCCTTCTCGTCGACGTTCACGGTCACCGCGGTCAGCGTGTCGGGGCGGGTGGCCCGGGCGTACGCGATGGCCCGCAGCGTCGGCTGGTGCAGCTTGCTGACCAGCACGATGGCGTGGTTGCGGGCGGGCAGCACGCCCCGGACCTCGGTCGGCTCCAGCTCGGCGGCGACCCGGTCGTAGTGCCGCCGGATGGCCAGCATCAGCGCGTAGAGCAGCGCCATCGCGACGATGGCGATCCACGCGCCGAGCAGGAACTTGGTGATCAGCACGATGACCAGCACCGCGCCGGTCATCGCCATGCCGAAGGTGTTGATGGCCCGGGACCGGATCATCCGGCGGCGGGCCTGCGGGTCCCGCTCGGTGCGCAGGTGCCGGTTCCAGTGCCGGATCATGCCGGCCTGGGAGAGGGTGAACGAGACGAAGACGCCGACGATGTAGAGCTGGATGAGCTTCGTCACCTCGGCCTGGAAGCCGATGATCAGCACGATCGCGAAGACGGCGAGGAAGAGGATGCCGTTGGAGAACGCCAGCCGGTCGCCCCGGGTGTGCAGCTGCCGGGGCAGGTAGCGGTCCTGGGCGAGGATGGAGCCGAGCACCGGGAAGCCGTTGAACGCGGTGTTGGCGGCGAGGAAGAGGATCAGCGCGGTCATCCCGGCGACCACGTACAGCAGCACCGACCCGGAGCCGAAGACCGTCTCGCCGAGCTGGGCGGTGACGGTCTTCTGCACGTACCCGTCGGGGCCGGCGAGGATCTGCAGGTCCGGGTCCTCGACGAACTGGAGGTCGGTGAGCCGGGACAGCCAGATGATGCCGACGAGCATGCTCACCGCGATGGTGCCGAGCAGCAGCAGGGTGGTGGCGGCGTTGCGGCTCTTCGGGGCCTTGAACGCGGGCACCCCGTTGGAGATCGCCTCCACGCCGGTGAGCGCGGCGCAGCCGGAGGAGAAGGTCCGCAGCAGCAGGAAGACCAGGGCGAACCCGGTGACGCTGTGCTCGGCCTGGATCTCCAGGCCGGCGCTGGGCGCGCGCAGGTCGTGGCCGAGGACGAAGTACCGGACGAGGCCGGTGATGATCATGCCGCCGATGACGATCACGAAACCGTACGTCGGGATGGCGAACGCGGTGCCGGACTCGCGCAGGCCGCGCAGGTTCACGGCGGTGAGCAGCACCACCGCGACGACGGCGATGAGCACCTTGTGGGTGGCCACGTACGGCACCACCGAACCCAGGTTGGCCACGCCGGAGGAGACCGACACGGCCACGGTGAGCACGTAGTCGACCAGCAGCGCGCTGGCCACCGCGACGCCGGCCCGGGGGCCGAGGTTGACCGTGGCCACCTCGTAGTCGCCGCCGCCGGAGGGGTAGGCGTGCACGTTCTGCCGGTAGCTGGCCACCACCGTGAGCATCACCACGACCACGGCGAGGGCGATCCACGGCGAGAAGAGGAACGCCGACGCGCCCGCGATGGAGAGCGTCAGCAGGATCTCGTCGGGGGCGTACGCGACGCTGGAGAGGGCGTCGGAGGCGAAGACCGGCAGCGCGATGCGCTTCGGCAGGAGGGTGTGCTGGAGCCGGTCGGACCGGAACGGTCGACCGACGAGCAGCCGCTTCAGCAGCGAGGTGGGACTGGCCACAAGCGCTAAGGGTACGGCCACGGTTCCGTGGTCACCCGGGGGTGGCGGAGCAGCTCGTTCGCCCGGGCGGAGTACCGTCGTGCCCCGCCGGCAACCCCGACGTGGCAGGCTCGCAGTCGAGGGGTCCACGGCTGGCGGGTGCGCGCACCTTGGGAGGGACACGTGCATGTCGTGATCATGGGCTGCGGCCGGGTCGGGTCGACCCTGGCCCACAGCCTGGAGTCCCGGGGGCACTCGGTGGCGGTGATCGACCAGGACGCCGACGCGTTCCGCCGGCTCAGCCCGGACTTCGCGGGCATCACGGTCACCGGGGCCGGCTTCGACGGCGAGGTGCTCCGGCAGGCCGGCATCGAGCGGGCGGATGCCTTCGCCGCCGTCTCCAGCGGAGACAACTCCAACATCATCTCGGCCCGGCTGGCCCGCGAGACGTTCGGCGTCTCCCGGGTCGCCGCGCGGATCTACGACCAGCGCCGGGCCCAGGTCTACGAGCGGCTGGGCATCCCGACCGTGGCCACCGTGCGGTGGACGGCCGACCGGATGCTGCGCCACCTCGTCCCCGAGGGCAACGTGGAGATCTTCCGCGATCCGACCAGCACCGTCTCGATCGTCGAGGTGCCGGTGCACAAGGACTGGATCGGCCGGCCGCTGCGGGGCCTGGAGGAGGCGACCGGGGCGCGGGTGGCATACCTGATCCGCTTCGGGATCGGCACCCTGCCCACGGGCTCCACCGCCGTGCAGGAGGGCGACCAGGTCTTCATGCTGGTCACCGACGACATCGTGGCGTCGGCGACCTCGGTGGCGGGCAGCCCGCCGGAAGGAGCGCACTGAGCATGCGGATCGCCATCGCCGGCGCCGGCAACGTGGGCCGCTCGATCGCCCAGGAGTTGATCGACAACGGCCACCAGGTGATGCTGATCGAGCGCCAGCCCCGGATGCTGCGGCCCGACCGGGTGCCGGCGGCCGAGTGGGTGCTTGCCGATGCCTGCGAGCTGGCCAGCCTGGAGGAGGCCAACGTCGCCGGCTGCGACGTGGTGGTCGCGGCGACCGGGGACGACAAGGTCAACCTGGTGGTGTCGCTGCTGGCCAAGACCGAGTTCGCGGTGCCCCGGGTGGTGGCCCGGGTCAACCGGGCCGAGAACGAGTGGCTGTTCACCGAGCAGTGGGGCGTCGACGTCTCGGTGAGCAAGCCGCGGGTGATGGCGGCCCTGGTCGAGGAGGCGGTGACCGTCGGCGACCTGGTGCGGCTGATGACGTTCCGGCAGGGCGAGGCGAACCTGGTGGAGATCACCCTGCCGCCGACCGCGCCGTACGTGGGGCAGCCGATCCATGCCGTGCCGATCCCCCGCGACGCTGCCCTGGTGGCCATCCTGCGCGGAAAGCGGGTGCTCGTGCCCAGCCCGGACGACCCGATCGAGGCCGGCGACGAGCTGATCTTCGTCTGCACGGCGGAGGTGGAGGACGACGTCCGCGCGGTGATCCTCGGCACGGACAGCATCGAGCGGACCCGCGGCGCGATCTGAGCCCCCTGGCCGGGCAACCCGGCCCTGCTGCCGCCGCCGGGTGACGGGAGATCAGCCGCCGGGCAGGGGCTCCGGCGCCGCGGTCGGCTCCTGCCCCGCCGCCTGCTCGCGCGTCACCCGCCGCACCGTCCAGACCGTGATCAGCAGCAGCAGCGCGTACGGCGGGTAGCCCAGCGCCAGCCGGGCCACGCCCAGCGCGGTGTCCTGGTGGGCGAGGTAGAGGGCCGCCTGGACGCCGACCTTGGCCAGCCACACCACGCCCCACAGGACGGTGAGCTGGGTGAAGGTCCGCACGAGGCGCGGGTCGTCGCGCCACTCGGAGCGCCCCTTGGCCACCAGCACCGACCAGATCCAGCCCACGAGGGGCTGCTTGACCGCCGCCGAGACCAGCAGTGCCAGCCCGTAGCCGATGCCGTAGAGGATGCCGGGGAGGTAGAAGTCGCGCTCGTCGCCCGTGCGCCAGGCGATGGCCGCGCCGATGCCGACGCCGACCAGGCCGTTGACCGCGTGCCGCACCGGCCGGCGCTGGACCAGCCGCAGCGCGGCGATGAGCAGCGCCACGGCCACCGAGGCGATCACGGCGGGGCGCAGCTCGCCGACGATGTTGGCGACGACGAAGACGACCACCGGGATGCTCGACTCGACCAGGCCACGCCAGCCGCCGAGCTGGTCCGCCATCTGCTCGGCGAGGGTCGGCAGCGCCTCGTCGTCCTCGGGCCCGGCCCCGGGCTCGGTCGCCCGCTGGGCTCCAGTGGTCATCGCGGTCCTCCGGCCGGGCGCGTGCGCGTCGTCACTTCGGTGGCTCCAACTCGTAGTACGGGTTGTAGATGACCTTGCGGTCGTCGCGCACCGCCACCCGGCCCCTGGCGGTCAGGTGCCGGCCCGGCTCGATGCCGGCGATGTGCCGCCGCCCGAGCCAGACCAGGGTCACCACGTCGCTGCCATCATATAGATCGGCTTCGAGGGTGGGGAGGTTCGTGCGGGGGGTGTAGACCACGGTGCGCAGCCGGCCGTTGACGCTGACGACCTGACCCCGCGCGCACTGCCGGGCCGGCACGCCGCCGGACTCGGCGCTCTCCCGGCGCAGCTCCTGCGCCTCGATCTCGGCCTCGCTCGCGGTGAGCCGGTGCAGCAGCCGCCGGAACGAGACCCTGCCGCCCTCGTCGGTCGTCATGACCGGGTCACCCTCTCCTCCGCCGGCAGGCCGCGCCGGCACCGGTGCGGCCTGTGTGGGCGAGGCCGTCCCGCCAGCGTACGCCGGCCGGCGGGCAGCCGGCACCGCCGGCCCGCCCCGGACCAGGCCACCGGCGGTACGCCGACGGCGGGCCCCCGGGGCGGGCCGGCCGGTGCCCGGTCAGGCCTCGACGGTCGGGCCGGCCTGCTCGGCGACCTCGCGCGGCAGGCGCAGCGGCAGCGGCTCGCGCACCGGCTTGGCCTCCTGGCCGCGGTCGACGACCAGCCCGTCCAGGCACTCGCGCAGCGGGCCGGCGGCGGCGGGGTCGGTCGCGGCGGCGCCCTGGTAGACGCCGCGCACCATCCAGCGCGGGCCGTCGATCCCGACGAACCGCAGGTCGGTCAGGCCGTCCGGGGTGCGCACCCGGGCGTGCAGCTCCGGACCGTACTCTCCCTGCGCCTCTTGGGCCGCCGCGCCGTCGTTGAACAGCGACTGCCGGATCTCCTCGCGCACCTCGTCCCAGATGCCCTCGGAGCGGGGCGCGGCGAAGACGCCGAGCTGGAGCGCGCTCTGCCCGTGCACCAGGACGACCTGCTGGATCACGCCCTCCGGGTCGGCCTGCACCCGCACCTCCACGTCGGCCACCGCCGGGATGTGGAGGCTGCCCAGGTCGAGCCGCTGCACCCCGTCGGGGGCCTCGGCGACGTCGTACGGGCCGCGCGCCGGGGCCTGGCCCTCGGCGTCACGACCGTCCACGACCTCGGCGGCCCGCTCGGCACGGGCCTGCCGACCGTCACCGGCCCGCTTTCGGGAGAAGATCACTGCGCCCACCCTCCGCTGTTCGCGCTCACCCTGCCACCTCTTCCGGCTGCCCGCCGGCCCGGTCCGCCGGCGGCGGCACGAGCCCGGCGTGCCCGCCGGTCGAGCCGTGCCCGCCGACGCCCCGCCGGGACGGCGGCAGCTCGGCCACCGGCCGGAAATCGGCCCGCGTCACCCGCTGGACAACGAGTTGCGCGATCCGATCGCCACGGGCGATCTTCGCCGGTGTCTCCCGATCATGATTGATCAGGTTGACCAGGATCTCACCCCGGTAACCGGCGTCGACCGTACCGGGCGCGTTGAGCACCGTCACCCCGAGCCTGGCCGCCAGACCCGACCGGGGGTGCACCAGCCCCACGTACCCCTCCGGGAGGGCGATCGCCAGGCCGGTCGGGACCAGGGCCCGGCCGCCGGGGGGCAGCTCCACGTCCGCGGCGGCCACCAGGTCCGCCCCGGCGTCGCCGGGATGGGAGTACGCCGGCAGCGGCAACTGCGGGTCGAGCCGCCGCACGGGCACGGGTACGTCGTCGGTCACGGTCTCCCTCTTCCGTCCGTTTCACGGGGTGCCCTGTCATCCTGCCGGGTCGACCGCCCGTCGCGCGCCGTACCCTGGCAGGAGTGAGCCGATCGCCCGCCCCGACGCCCCCCACCACCGCCACCACCACGTACGCGGAGCGGCTCAGCCTGCCGTGGTGGCTCTGGCTGGCCGGGCCGGCCCTCGGTGGTTTCCTCGCGCTGGAGCTGTGGCTGGGCGCGGGCGGCCTGCGTGCCTGGCTGCCGTTCGTGGTGCTGCTGCCGGCGACCGTGGCCGCCCTGTGGTGGCTGGGCCGCGTCCGCGTCGCCGTGGCCGACGGCGAGCTGCGGGTGGACGACGCCCGGCTGCCCGTGCGGTTCGTGGCCGACGCCGTCGCGCTGGACGCCGCCGGCCGGCGCGAGGTGCTCGGCGTCGGGGCGGACCCGCTCGCCTTCGTGGTGCAGCGCCCCTGGATCGCCGGGGCGGTGCAGGTGGTGCTGGACGATCCGGCCGACCCCACCCCGTTCTGGGTGGTCAGCACCCGCGACCCGGTGCGGCTCGCCGCCGCGATCCTCGCCGCCCGCGACGCCCACTGAGCCGCCCACTGGGCCGACCGCGACGCCCACTGGGCCCCGGCACCCGCCTCGTCCGGGCGCGCGACCGAACCCCGCGAGGGCGGGCGGTCAGGGCAGGGCAGGCGGCGGGCCGGGCAGCTCGCGCCGCTGCCGGCCGAGGTCCTTGCGGAGCTGCTCGCCGAGGCCCCGGGTGGCCCGCCGGTTGAGATAGCTGGCGACCGCCGCCCCGGTGAGGAACGGGCCGAGCGTGGTCAGGTTACGGCCGAAGCGCTTCAGCAGGGTGTCGCGCAGCTCCTTGCGGGCCGCCGCGCCGAGCACCGCGCCGACGCCCACCCCGGGCAGCATCGGGTTGATCCCCCGCTGGCTGGCCCAGGACTGCACCACGGCAACCGTGCGCTGGGTGCCGGCGGTGGGCAGCGGGACGCCGTACACCTCGTGCAACTCGCCGATCAGCTTCAGCTCGACGGCCACCACGGCGACCGTCTCGGCGGCCAGCAGCACCGGCGCGGACAGCAGGGTCGGCGCGACGACCCACTCGACGGCCGCCACTCCCCCGCCGGCCGCGCCGATCGCGGCGGTCGTCCGGGCGGCGTTGCGGACCAGCCGGTCGGCGAGGGCCTCGCCCTCCAGGCCGGGGAAGTGCCGGCGCAGGGTCGCCAGGTCCCGGATCGGCACGTGCGGGGCGATGTCGGCGACCGCGTCGGTCATCCAGCGGACGGCGGCGCGCGGCTTGAACAGGTCGGCGAGGCCCCGACCCCGGACCTGGCCGACCAGCCGGGTCAGCAGTTGCCGCCGGCGGGCCGGCCCGACGTCGTCGGCGGTCAGCGCGGCGACTGTCGCGCCCAGTTCCGCGCCCGCGCCGGCACCGCCCGGGTGGGCGATCTCCGACCCGGCACCGGTGCCGCCCGACGGGGCGGGCTCGGACCCGCCGCCGGTGTCGTCGGTGGCGGGCCGCCCGCCGTCGTCGCTGCGCTCGACCATGCGTCGACCTCCCGGGTGCGTCGGTGGGTGGGGAACCGTCCTGACGAGTCAAGCAGTTCCCCGCCACCGGCGCACGGCACCGCCGTGGGCCCGTGACGCACCGGCGGGCGCGGACGTGCCCGGGATCGGCGGCTCCCACAGCGGCGGCCTCATCCGATGAGGCCGCCGCCGGTGTTTCCGCGCAGAGGCGCGGGTGTTCCCCGTTGAGGCGCTGGTGTTCCGGGTAGCGGTCAGACGCACTCGCGGCAGATCAGTTCGCCGTTGCGCTCGACCGCCAGCTGGCTGCGGTGGTGGACCAGGAAGCAGCGGCCGCACCGGAACTCGTCCTGCTGCATCGGTAGCACCTTGACCGTGAGCTCTTCGTCGGCCAGGTCAGCACCAGGGAGCTCGAAGCTCTCGGCCACCTCGGCCTCGTCGACGTCCACGGCGCCCGACTGTGAGTCGACCCGCCGGGCCTTGAGCTCTTCCAGGCTGTCCTCGCCGAGGTCGACCTCGTCGCGACGCGGGGCGTCGTAGTCGGTGGCCATCGGTTTCACTCTCCCATATCGATATGGTCGCTCCCGGTTGTAACGCCGGAAGGCGCTGTTTCGGTTCCACTGCCGGCCACCAACTTTTGTCGGTCACCCGACCCGGCCACGGGCCGGACCGGGCCGCCAGAGAAACTCCCCCAGCGAGCGCGGTACCTTACCCCCCTCGGGCGAGGCATGTATACCGCCCTCGCGGCTCAGATGTACGCCCCAGACCTCGAAGTTGTTCCCAATGTGATTCAGGCGACACGAAGATAGGGGTAGTAGTACCCGCTTCCCGGTTGGCGCGCCGGCATGTCGGACTGTTTCCACGCGACCGCCGGACAACCGTTAGCCTCAGCGGCGTACTCGACGGCCGGCGGGGCGGCCCACCGCCCCTCCGCCGCCGCCACCCAATCACCGTCCGGGGAGCGCCAGGATGAGCTTTGCGCGAGTGCGAGCACTCGTAGTCGTCGGTCTGCTGGCGGTCGTCGCCCTGGTCTTCGTGGTCGTGGCCGTGGTCCGCGACACCCAGGGCAAGGGCGGCGTGGCCGGCGGCTGCCCCGAGGACGCGCCGCTGGCGGACGTGACCCTGCGCGAGAACAAGGACGTGAAGCTCAACGTCTACAACGCCACCGACGAGGCGGGCCTCGCCGGGAAGATCGCGGACGACTTCCGCAACCGGAAGTTCCAGGTGAAGAAGGAGGGCAACGCCAAGGAGCAACTCGACGGCGTCGCCGTCCTGCGGTACGGCCCGAAGGGCGTCGGCTCCGCCCACCTGCTGAGCGCGTACTTCCTCAACAACGCCGAACCGAAGTTCGACATCAACCGCAAGGACGACATCGTCGACGTGGTCCTCGGCAACAACTTCGCCCAGCTCGCCACCACCACGGAGGTCAACCAGTCCCTCGGCGACCTGGGTGCCCCGGTCGCCCCGCCCGGCACCTGCCCGATGCCCATCGGCAAGTGACCCGGCGCGGCCGGTCGGGGCGGTCAGGGCGGTCAGGGGCCGCCCGAGGCGTCCAGGTCGGCCAGCCGGTCGTGCAGGGGCGCGAACAGCGCCGGCGGGGCGGCGATCAGCAGGTCCGGGCCAGCCGGCTGGTCGCCGAGCCCGGCGACCAGCAGCCCGGCCTCGGCGCCGACCAGCGCACCGGCCGCGTGGTCCCAGAGGTTCAGACCCTTCTCGTAGTACGCGTCCAGGCGCCCCTCGGCGGCCAGGCAGAGGTCCACCGAGGCCGCGCCCTGCCGGCGCACGTCCCGCACGTGGCCGATCAGCCCGGCGAGCACCCGGGCCTGGTGGGCCCGGCGGGCGGGGTCGTAGCCGAAACCGGTGGCGACCAGCGCCTGCCCGAGGTCGGCCTCGGCCGAGCAGCGCAGCCGTTCCCCGCCCCGGTACGCGCCGCCGCCGGCGGTCGCCGTCCACTCGTCACCGGTGAACACGTTGCGCACCACACCCGCGACCACCTCGCCGTCGACCTCGGCGGCCAGCGACACCGCGCAGTACGGCAGCCCGTAGAGATAGTTGACCGTCCCGTCGATCGGGTCGACGATCCAGCGCACCCGGGCTGCCGGGGCGGCGTCGCCCGCGCCGTACTCCTCTCCGAGGACCGCGTCGTGCGGCCGGATCCGCCGCAGCGCGTCGAGCACCTGCCGCTCGACGGCCCGGTCGGCGGCGGTGACCACGTCGGTGACGGTGGACTTGGTGGCGGCCACCGACACGCCCTCGGCCCACATCCGGTGGGCGGTGTCCGCCGCAGCCCGGGCGACATCGACGGCGATCTCCAGCAGTTCCCCGGGTGGCGGCACCGAGTGGCCCATGGTTCGTCCCCTTCCCGCACGACTGGACCCGTCCGGGTCGCGCGCGAGTATCATCCTTACAAAGTCCACATCTGCGCCGAATCGGCGGTCCCGCCAGTCGGTCCGCCGTGCGGCGCAGGATGATCGCGGCAGACGGCGTTACAATTCACCCTGCCCACGCGCCACGGACCGCCAGCCACCGGCCGGCCCGGGACACGGGGGTCCCTCAACCACATCGTCCGGCACCGTGCTCCGCGCTGCGTCGGGCACCCGGCCGTGCTCGCTCTTCGCCTCCGGAAGGTCATTCGTGACAGAACCCCGCCAGACCGGCGCCGACGTTCGCTCGCTCACCGACACCCTGATCGCCCACGCGCAGAGCGCCGGCGGCCAGCTCACGTCGGCCCAGCTCGCGCGCACCGTCGAGTCCGCCGAGGTGACTCCGGCCCAGGCCAAGAAGATCCTGCGTGCGCTCGCGGAAGCGGGGGTGACCGTGGTCGTCGACGGCTCGGCCAGCCCGCGCCGCCGGGTCGCCGCCGCCCGGTCCGCCACCCCGGCGTCCCGGGCCACCACCGCCAAGACCACCAAGAAGGTGGCCCCGCCCGCCCCGAAGCAGGCGCCCGCCGCCGACGACGCCCCCGCGTCGGCACCCCGGAAGGTCGCCGCGCGCAAGGCCACCACCGAGGCGGTGGCGAAGGCCACCGTGCCGGCGAAGGTCGCGCGGCCCGCCCGGGCCACCAAGGCGACGGTGGCCGCCGCCGCGGGCAAGCCCGCCAAGGCCGCCGCCGGTAAGCCGAAGGGCGAGGGCGCCGAGGGCGACATCGATCCGGAGGAGCTCGCCGCCGAGATCGAGGACGTGGTGGTCGAGGAACCGGCCGAGCTGGCCCGGGCCGCCGCGGCCGACGCCGCCAGCTCCGCCACGGACAACGACTTCGAGTGGGACGACGAGGAGTCCGAGGCGCTCAAGCAGGCGCGCCGCGACGCCGAGCTGACCGCCTCCGCCGACTCCGTGCGGGCCTACCTCAAGCAGATCGGCAAGGTGCCCCTGCTCAACGCCGAGCAGGAGGTGGAGCTCGCCAAGCGGATCGAGGCGGGCCTCTACGCCGCCGAGCGGCTGCGCGCCGCCGAGGAGGGCGAGGAGAAGCTGGTCCGGGAGATGGTCCGTGACCTCGGCTGGATCTCCCGCGACGGCGAGCGGGCCAAGAACCACCTGCTGGAGGCCAACCTCCGGCTGGTGGTGTCGCTGGCCAAGCGCTACACCGGCCGGGGCATGGCGTTCCTCGACCTCATCCAGGAGGGCAACCTCGGCCTGATCCGGGCGGTCGAGAAGTTCGACTACACCAAGGGCTACAAGTTCTCCACGTACGCCACCTGGTGGATCCGGCAGGCGATCACCCGCGCGATGGCCGACCAGGCCCGCACCATCCGCATCCCGGTGCACATGGTCGAGGTGATCAACAAGCTCGGCCGGATCCAGCGCGAGCTGCTCCAGGACCTGGGCCGCGAGCCCACCCCGGAGGAGCTGGCCAAGGAGATGGACATCACACCCGAGAAGGTGCTGGAGATCCAGCAGTACGCTCGGGAGCCCATCTCGCTCGACCAGACCATCGGCGACGAGGGCGACAGTCAGCTCGGCGACTTCATCGAGGACTCGGAGGCCGTGGTCGCGGTCGACGCCGTCTCCTTCTCCCTGCTGCAGGACCAGCTCCAGCAGGTGCTCCAGACGCTGTCCGAGCGCGAGGCGGGTGTGGTCCGGCTCCGCTTCGGCCTCACCGACGGCCAGCCGCGCACGCTGGACGAGATCGGCCAGGTCTACGGCGTGACCCGGGAGCGGATCCGGCAGATCGAGTCCAAAACGATGTCGAAGCTGCGCCACCCGTCGCGGTCACAGGTTCTCCGTGACTACCTGGACTGACCCGCATTCGTCAACTGGCCGTGTCGCTTTGATCACCAGCCGTACAACACCCGGTGGCGATCGGTCGGTTGCACGATTGTGATCGTTGACGTGGCACCCTTGGTGCACGGCACACTGTTGCCGCCAGGTGTGACCTCGGTCCCCCGCGGGCACACAGGGAAGGCAAGACCCTTGTCGGGTGTTGCACGATAGATGAGCAACGACCGACGAGATTGTTCATCGGTGACGACCAGAGGAGGAAGGCGATGACCCCGACCCTCACGCCGCCGCCCGAGACGGTGGCTCCCCCAGCCGCCGATGAACGGTGCGACCGCTGCAACGCTGCCGGCAAGCTCCGTATCACTCTGGCGGGCGGGAGCGAGCTGGTGTTCTGTGGGCACCACGCGAACAAGTACGCGGAGGATCTCGTGAAGATCACCGTGCGGTACGCGACGGACCCCGAGTTCAGCTGGCGTGGCGCCGATCTGATGGCGAACTGACCGCAAGAGTCCGCATACCGACATAAGCCGGCCGGAGGTGCCC
>NZ_JBHUVA010000028.1:0-72858 GCF_042670805.1 Micromonospora sp. NPDC057141
CCGTTCGCCGTCGTGCGGGGGAGACAGCCGGTCAGCGGACCCGGCCGTACCCGTAGGGCGGCATCAGGGCGAGGGCCCGCTTCTCCACGTTGCGGCCGAAGGTCGGCGCGTGGATCACCTGGCCGTCGCCGACGTAGATGGCCACGTGGCCCAGGCTGCTGTAGAAGACGAGGTCGCCCGGGCGCAACTCGCTGCGGCTGATGTGGCTGACCACGCCCCACTGCATCCGGGTGTTGTGCGGCAGCGACTTGCCGGCCGCCCGCCAGGCGGCGGAGGTGAGCCCGGAGCAGTCGTATCCGTTCGGACCGTCGGCGGCCCAGACGTAGGGCTTGCCGAGGGCGCCGTACGCGTACCGGACGGCCGTGCCGGCCCGGCCCGAGACGGCGGGGGCCTGATCGCCGGACTTCCCGCCCGAGCGCGTCTTCGGCGGGGCCGGCTCGGTGGCCCGGCCGTACGCCAGCCGGCGCATCTCGTACAGCTCGGCCAGGTCCTTCTCGATCCGCTTGCGGCCGGCGACGAGTTGCTTCGCCTGCGCGGCCTGCTTCGTCAGCGTGGCGTCCAGCCGCTCCTTCTGGTCGAGCAGCCGGCGCTGGTTCTCGGTGTAGCCGGTGATCCGCTGCTGGCGCTGCCGGCTGAGCTGGTCGAGGGTGTCGAGCCGGTCCAGCAGGGTGCTCGGCCCGCCCGGGCTCAGCAGCGCGTTGGCGGTGTCCAGCCGGCCCGACTTGTACGCGGTGACGGCGATCGTGCCGACGTCCGCCCGGCTCTGCGCGGCCTGCGCCTCCAACGGCCCGATCCGGGCCGCGAGCTTCGCCGCGGTGGCCTTGTTCGCCGTGATGTCCTCGGTGAGCTTGTTGTAGGACTCGACGACCCGTTCCAGCTCGGTCGAGGACTTCTCGATCCGCCGCGTCAACTCGGCGGGGGTCGGCTCGGCCCGAGCCACCGACGCCGGGGCGATCAGCACGGCCACGAGGCCGGCCGTCACCAGTGCGCGCAGCGAATTCCTGAGGGACGACAAGAGCGGAGGGCTCCTCTCCCACCAGCCGGCACGACGTCGCGGACGCCGCGTCGGCACCGGCCCGGGGCTGTCCGGGTGGACGGCGGTCGACCGGTCCGGCCTGATCAACCTATCGCGGGACGGAAGTTACCCGCAGGTGAAGCAGGGGCGAAAGGGGCGAAACGGTCGGATGAGCCGCGCGGGGCGCAGGCTCAGCCGGCCACCGGCTCCACGGCCGGGGCGGGCTGCGGGGCGAGCCAGCCGCTGACCCGACGCTCGGCGTAGAAGGACACGAACGGGACGGTCCCGGCGAGCATCACCAGTAGCATCCGCTTCAGCGGCCAGTCGGCCCGGCGGGACAGGTCGAACGTCGCGGCCAGGTAGACCATGTAGAGCCAGCCGTGCGCGGTGCCGACGACCGCCACCACGGTCGGCTCGTCGAAGCCGTACTTCAGGGGCATGCCGACCAGCACCAGCACGACCAGCGCCACGCCCACGATCCAGGCGATCACGCGGTATCGGGTAAGGGCTCCGCCCACCTTCGTCCGTCCTTCCGAACCGGCCTGCGCCGGATAGTCGCGAACCGGCCTCAGCCGGGATAGTCACCGGGCCGGGCGCCCGGATTGGCGTTCAACCAGGCCAGGTAGCGGTTGTAGGCGGCCAGGTCGGCGTCGTCCGCGCCGTCGACCGGGACCGCCGGCGCGCGGGACACCCGCACCGGCCGGCGTGCCCCCGCAGGCGTGGCCGCCGCGACCCGGTCCGCCGGGGCCGGCTCGGCCACCGCCGGGTCCGCCGGTTCGTCGCCGGGGGCCGACCGCAGGGCGTGCCGCAGCTCACGCCACCAGACGAAGAGCACGAACGCGGCGAAGACCGGCCACTCGACCGCGTACCCCCAGCTCAGCGCGTTGCCCCCGGCGGCCCGGGTGATCTGCCACCAGCCCAGCCCGAGGAAGCCGACGACCAGCACGACCATGGCCACGTGGCGGGCGATCCACGCCGGTGTCCAGAGCCGTTTCATGGCATCGAGGGTACCGGGCGGCGGCGCCGTCTCCGACGCGGCGTCGTAGCGCCGGTGGTTTGCCCGGGGCGCGGCTGGGCATCCGTCTAGACGCCAGCCCAGACGAGACGAGGGGGGCGACATGACCGAATCACCACGGCGGACCGCCAGCCCGGCGGAGGCCAGCCCGGAGCAGCGGATGCCCGAATGGGACGGGGACCACCTGCGCGACCCGGCCACCGACGAGGAACCCGGGATCGACCCCGCCGAACTCGCCGACGACGACCTGATCCGCGAGATGCGCAGCCTGCACCGCACCCGGCTCGACACGCTGCGGCACGCGTCGGACTCGGCGCTCGCCAACCACCTGCGCCGCACGGCGGAGCTGGAGACCGAGTACCTGGCCCGGCATCCGGGGCGGGAGATCGACCCGGCCCGGCTGCGGGACGAGTGATGACCGCACGCGCCCAGCGCGGCATGTCCGCGCCGCCCGAGGTGGTGTTCAGCACGGCGACCGACCCGGATCGCGTCGCCGCCTGGCTGCCCGAGCCGCTGCGTTCCGACGGCGACAGCCGCCCCGAGGTCGACGCGGGGGACCTGCGGGCCTGGTGGCGCAGCACCTCCGCGCCCGGCTGGTCGGCCGAGATCCGGGTCGAGCCGGCCGATGCCGGGGGCGCGCGGGTGTGTCTCGATCTCGCCGACGCGGCCGGCGGGGCGGAGGCCGGGCTCGCCGACGAGATCCTGGCCAACCTCGCCCGCGAGGTGGCCGACAACCTGACCGCCGGCTGAGCGGCCGGCGGGCGGGCCCTCTGGCGGACCCCGTGGCGGGGCCGCGACGCGCACACGATGAGGAGAGCGGGTTGAGCGAGAGCAGCCTGAAGCAGAAGGTGGCGCGACTGCGCCAGGCGTACGCGCCGCACGAGTACCGCCCGCTGGGCGGCTACCTGGCGGCGATGGGCACGTACGTGGGCGTGACCGCCACGATCGCGGGCCTGGTCAGGGCGACCGGCCGGCCCGTGCCCGAGCGGCCGGCCACCGCCGACGTGGTGCTGCTCGCCATCGCCACCCACAAACTCAGCCGGCTGCTGTCCAAGGACGCGGTCACCAGCCCGCTGCGCGCCCCGTTCACCCGCTATGACCACCCGATCGGCAGCGGCGAGGTGATGGAGCAGGTCCGCGACTCGGGCAGCCCCACCCGGCACGCCATCGGCGAGCTGCTGAGCTGCCCGTTCTGCCTGGCCGTCTGGGTGGCCACCGGGCTCACCGGCGGCCTCGTCCTGGCCCCCCGGCTGACCCGGCTGGTGGCCACCGCCCTGACCGCGGTCGCCGCCTCCGACTTCCTCCAGATGGGCTACGCCGTGGCCCAGCAGGCGGCCGAGGGCGGCCACCACAAGGACTGACCTGGTCCCGTACGCCCGAAGGGGAGCGGACCGTTGCCGGTCCGCTCCGTCCCCTTCGGGCTTCGGGTTCGCCGTGCTCGCCGGCGTCAGCGCTGCATGCCGGACCAGCCGTGCGGCGACTCCGGCTCGCGCTCGTCCTCGTCCTCGCCGGTGATCACGTCCGCGTCGACGGCCGTGGTGTCGTGTTCGTTGGCGAAGTCCGGCTCGGGCGTGGTGTCCAGGCCCTCCGGTGGCTGGCCGAGCGCCTCGATGTGCTCGTGGTGCTGCTCCTGGCGATCGGTCATCTCGCTGTCCTCTCGGTTGCGCGGCTCGGTTGCGCGGCCGGGGCGTCAGGGTGCGGCGTCGGGGCGTCAGGGTGCGGCCGGGGCGTCAGGGTGCGGCGTCGGGGTGCGGCGTCAGGGCGCCGACCCGCCCAGCAGGTCGGCCGCCTCGTCCACCGCGTACTCGCCCTGGGGGAGGGCGGCGATCCGGGTGAGCAGAACCGCGGGAAGCTCGGCGGCGACCGCCCGGCGGTAGATGTCCGCCTGGCTGATCCGCTCCTGGCCGCGGTAGACGTCGTCGAGCAGTTCGTCGAGCGGCCGGGTGTCCGGCTCGCCGATCGGCCCGGCGTCGCTCACGGGCGCTGTCGTCACGGGTGCTTCGTCGGTCACGACGACCAGCTACCCGGGGCGGAAACGGTCAAACCCGGAACGGGTCGAGCGCGGAGACGGTCCCGCGTCGCGCCTGCCGGGCCGCACCGGCGGCGTGACGCCCGTCACGTCGGGGGCCGGAACATCGGCCTGCCCCCGCCGGTTGTGACGTGTGTCGGTGTGCCCAGTGTCCCCGGGCCTCACCTGAAATGCCTTCGCGGAATACCGTCCGGCTGGAGCCGCGTCGCGCCACGCGCCGAGAGGCGACCTGCACACCGACACCAGTGGCGCCCAGGCCTCCGGCCGGGGCGCCACTGTTCTCATCCTCCCCCGCCCCCGCCCGGCGTGATCAAGAGGTTTGCGTCAGGATTCGGTGCACTCCTGACGCAAACCTCTTGATCACCGAGCCGAACCGGGGCGGGCCGGGGCCGGGTGGGTGGGGTCCGGGGTGGGGTCCGGGGTGGTGCGGCGGGTGCGGACGGCGGTGGCCAGGGTGTCGAGGACCTCCCCGGTGTCGTCCCAGCCCAGGCAGGCGTCGGTGATCGAGCGACCGTACTCCAGCTCCCGCGTCGGGTCCAGGTCCTGCCGGCCGGGGAGCAGGAAGCTCTCCAGCATGACCCCGACGATGCCGCGCTGGCCGGCGGCGAGCTGGGCCGCGACGTCGGCGACGACCAGCGGCTGGCGGCGGTGGTCCTTGCCGCTGTTGGCGTGGCTCGCATCGACCACGACCCGCTCCGGCAGGCCGGCCGCCCGCAGCTGCGCCAGCGCCGCGGCGATGGAGGCGGCGTCGTAGTTCGGACCGTCGTTGCCGCCCCGCAGCACCAGGTGGCCGTCGGCGTTGCCCCGGGTGTGCATGATCGCCGGGGTGCCGGAGACGTCGATGCCGGGGAAGACATGCGGGACGCCCGCCGCGCGGATGGCGTCCACGGCCGTGCCGATGCTGCCGTCGGGGCGGTTCTTCATGCCGATCGGCATGGACAGCCCGGAGGCGAGCTGCCGGTGCACCTGGCTCTCCACGGTGCGGGCGCCGATCGCGCCCCAGGCCACCGTGTCGGCGATGTACTGCGGGGTGATCGGGTCGAGGAACTCGCAGCCCACCGGCAGGCCCAGCCGCAGCACGTCCAGCAGCAGCGCCCGCGCGGTGCGCAGGCCGGTGTTCACGTCACCGGAGCCGTCCAGCGCCGGGTCGTTGATCAGGCCCTTCCAGCCCACGGTGGAACGCGGCTTCTCGAAGTAGACCCGCATCACGATCAGCAGGTCGTCGGCGAGCCGGTCGGCGGCGGCGCGCAGCCGGGCCGCGTACTCCAGGGCGGCGGCCGGGTCGTGCACCGAGCACGGGCCGACCACGACCAGCAGCCGGTCGTCGGCGCCGTCCAGCACCCGGGCGACCGCGTGGCGGCCGTCGAGCACGGCCTCGGTGAGCGCGGCGTCCAGGGGCAGGTGGTGGTGCAGCAGGGCAGGGGTGGTCAACGGCACGACTCGGTCGATCCGCTGGTCGATCACGCGGTGGCTGTCCGGGGACGTCACGGTGGGGTTCCTTCCGCCGACCGTGCCCCGGGGCCGGCGCCCGAGGTCGAGCCGGCTGCTCGTACGCAAAAGGGCAGGGAATCAGGCCCCTGCCCAGCCGGCTCGAAGAGGAGTGACGTCAGATCATGGTGAAGTCACCGGCTCCTCCAGCCGGCTGTCTAAACCATCGATACGACCGCGTCACGCCGACCAGCCTACCCGACGCGGCGGGAAAGGCTCACCCCGTCGCCGACCGGATCTCCTCCCGCGCGCACCTGCTGCCCGAGGAGGCGGCGGTCGGCAGCGACGACGCCCGGGCCCAGGCCGAGGCGATCCTCGCCGAGTCCGACCTGCGGGAGGCCGACCGCAACGCCGCCCCGACACGGTGCTGGAGCAGCGCACCTCCGACGAGACGGCGACCACGATCGAGCCCCCGGACTGGGCCCCTACCCCGCCACGACGCCGGCCCGGCGGTGCGCGCCGCCGCCGGGGTTGACGCCAGCGGCCCCGTGGTGCGCCGCGCCGACCCGTGCGCGTCACGTCTCCGCCCGCGAGATCGGATAGCGTCGGGCCATGCCCGACAGCGGTTACCCCTGGCCGATCGAAACGACCCGACTGGACAACGGCCTGCGTGTGGTGGTGAGCGAGGACCGCACCGCGCCCGCGGTCGCGGTGAACCTCTGGTACGACGTGGGCTCCCGACACGAGCCGGACGGGCAGACCGGGTTCGCCCACCTCTTCGAGCACCTGATGTTCGAGGGCTCGGTGAACGTGGCGAAGACCGAGCACATGAAGCTCGTCCAGGGCGCGGGCGGCTCGCTGAACGCCACCACCAACCCGGACCGGACGAACTATTTCGAGACCGTCCCGGCCGAACACCTGGAGCTGGCGCTCTGGCTGGAGGCCGACCGGATGGGCGGCCTGGTGCCGGCGCTGACCCAGGAGACCCTGGACAACCAGCGCGACGTGGTCAAGAACGAGCGCCGCCAGCGCTACGAGAACGTCCCGTACGGCGACGCGTGGTTGCGGCTGCTGCCGCTGCTCTATCCGCCCGGGCACCCCTACCACCACGCGACGATCGGGTCGATGGCCGACCTGAACGCCGCCGACCTGGCCACCTTCCAGGCCTTCCACCGCACGTACTACGCGCCGAACAACGCCGTGCTGACCGTGGTCGGCGACGCCGCGGCGACCGAGGTGTTCGCGCTGGCCGACAAGTACTTCGGCGCGATCCCGGCCCGTGAGTCGATCCCGGCCGCGCCGGACGGCCGGCACGTGAGCGCCACCGGCGCGCCGGTCGCGGAGACCGTCACCGCCGCCGTGCCCGCGCCCCGCGTGTTCGTCGCGCACCGCACCCACCCGTTCGGCACCGCCGGGTACGACGTGCTGACCGTCCTCGCCACCGTGCTGGGCAGCGGCCGGGGCAGCCGGCTCTACCAGCGCCTCGCCGACGGCGAGCGGCTCGCCCAGCCCGACCTGGTCGGCGCGTACGGGGTGGACCTGCGGCACGCGCCGGCCCCGCTGATCGTCACCGCCACCGCCCGCCCCGGGGTGACCGGCGAGCGGCTGGCCGCCGGGGTGGCCGAGGTCGTCGACGAGTTGGCCACCGTGCCGGTCACCGCCACCGAGCTGGACCGGGCCAAGGCGCTGCTCAGCACCGCGTGGTGGCGGCAGATGTCCACGGTCGACGGCCGCGCCGACGCCCTCGGCCGGTACGCCACCCAGTTCGGCGACCCGGCGAAGGCCGCCGAGCGGCTGCCCGCCTGGCTCGCGGTCACCGCCGACCAGATCGCCGAACTCGCCGCCGAGGTGCTGCGCGCCGAGGACCGGGTCACCCTGACCTACCTGCCCGAGGAGACCGCATGAGCCTGATCGCCGACCGTCCCGGGCCGGGGCTGGCCCGGCCGTACCGGTTCCCGCAGGTGGTGCGCCGCGACGTGGCCGGCGGCCGGGTCGTCGCCGCGCACCTGCCCGGGCAGAACCTGGCCGTGGCGCTGCTGCTGCTCGACGCCGGGGCCAGCCGCGAGCCGGCCGGCCGGGAGGGGCTCGGCGCGGTGCTGGCCAAGGCACTGGAGGAGGGCACCGCGCAGCGGGACGCCACCGCGTACGCGCTCGCCATCGAGGCGCTCGGCACCGAGCTGGTGACCGGGCTGGACTGGGACTCTTTCCAGGTCGGCGTCCAGGTGCCGGTGGAGCGGCTCGGCGCCGCCGTCGGGCTGCTCGCCGAGGCCGTCCGCACGCCGAAGCTGGACCCGGAGGACGTGCGGCGGGTCCGCGACGACGAGGCGACCGCCCTGCGGATGGACTGGGCCAACCCCGGCCCTCGGGCCGAGGCGGCGCTGCGGGCCGACCTGTTCGGTGCCCAGAACCGCTGGGGCCGACCCATGTACGGCGACCCGGACTCGGTGGCGGCCCTGGACCCGGAGGACGTCACCGTCTTCCACTCCGAGTGGTTCCTGCGCCCTGGCACCCTGATCGTCGCCGGTGACCTGGACCGGCTCGACCTGGACGCGCTGGGCGCGGCGGCCTTCGCCGGCACCGGCGGCGGCCCGGTCGCGCCGGAGGGCCCGCTCGACGTGCCGCTGCGCGCCGGCCGGCGGATCATCCTGGTCGACCGGCCCGGGTCGGTGCAGTCCACGCTGCGGCTGGGCCACACCGCCCCGCACCGGGCGCACCCCGACCACGTGCCGACGACCCTGGCCGGCACGGTGCTCGGCGGCGCGTTCACCTCCCGGCTCAACCACCTGATCCGCGAGGTGCGCGGCTACACGTACGGCATCCGGGGCGACTTCGCCTCGTCGCGCCGGTTCGGCCGGTTCGCGGTCAGCTCCGGGGTGCAGACGGCCGTCACCGCGCCGGCCCTGGTCGAGGCGGTCGGGGAGATCACCCGTACCCGGGTCGGCGGGGTGACCGAGGACGAGCTGGCGGTGGCCCGGTCGTGGCGGGCCGGGCAGCTCTCGGTCGAGTTGCAGAGCCCCCGGGCGATCGCGTCGGCGCTGACCACCCTGGTCGTGCACGACCTGCCGGACGACTACCACGCCCGGCTGCGTGAGTCCCTGCTCGCCGCCGACGTGGCCGAGGTGTCGGCCGCCGCCGCGACCCATCTGCACCCGGAGTCGCTGACGCTGGTGGTCGAGGGCGACGCCGCGCTCATCCGCGACGAGTTGGCGGCCACCGACCTCGGGGAGATCATCGACGGCCGGCCGTAGGAGGTGTGATCCGCGTCGCCGCCCGGGCGGTGGGAAAGCGTTCCCGGCCCGGGCGCCGACCTGGGTAGCCTCGCGGGCATGAGGATCGGCATTGTGGGGGCCACCGGCCAGGTCGGTGGCGTGATGCGGCAGGTGCTGGCGGAGCGCGAGTTCCCGGCGGAGCAGGTGCGGTTGTTCGCCTCCGCCCGGTCGGCCGGGCGGGCCGTGCCGTGGCGCGGCGGCGAGGTGACGATCGAGGACGCGGCCACGGCCGACTACGCGGGCCTCGACATCGTGCTCTTCTCCGCCGGCAAGGGCACCGCCCTGGAGCTGGCCCCCCGGGTCGCCGAGGCCGGCGCGGTGGTGATCGACAACTCGTCGGCGTTCCGGATGGACCCGGACGTGCCGCTGGTCGTCGCCGAGGTCAACCCGCACGCCGCCGCGAACCGCCCGAAGGGCATCATCGCCAACCCGAACTGCACCACCATGGCCGCGATGCCGGTGCTGCGCCCGCTGCACGCCGAGGCGGAACTGGTGAGCCTCGTCGTCTCCACCTACCAGGCGGTCTCCGGGGCCGGCCTGGCCGGCGTGGCCGAGCTGGAGGAGCAGGTCCGCAAGGTCGCCGAGCAGGCCGCCGGGCTGGCCTTCGACGGTGCGGCCGTGGAGTTCCCCGCCCCCCGGGCCTTCGCCCGGACCATCGCGTTCAACGTGCTCCCGCTCGCCGGCTCGATCGTCGACGACGGCTCGGCGGAGACCGACGAGGAGCAGAAGCTGCGCAACGAGAGCCGCAAGATCCTGGAGATCCCCGGGCTGAAGGTGTCCGGCACCTGCGTCCGGGTGCCGGTCTTCACCGGCCACTCGCTCCAGATCAACGCCCGGTTCGCCCGCCCCGTCACCCCGCAGCGGGCCCGGGAACTGCTCGACGGCGCCCCCGGCGTGGCCCTGTCCGACGTGCCGACCCCGTTGCAGGCCGCCGGCCACGACCCGACGTACGTGGGCCGGATCCGCGCCGACGAGACGGTGGAGCACGGCCTCGCCCTGTTCTGCTCCAACGACAACCTCCGCAAGGGCGCCGCCCTCAACGCCGTCCAGCTCGCCGAACTCGTCGCCGCCGACCTGCGCTGACCGCCGGGCGCACCCCTGCCGGTGCGGTGGCGTGGCGTTACCCCGTCGGGGCGGCGGGTAGACGGCGGTGCCGACACGAGAGAGGAGCACCATGACAACGGTCGGAGAGTTCATGACGACCCGGTTGGTGACGATGGACGGCCACGAGACGCTCACCGCCGCCGCGCGGGAGATGCGCGACAGCTCTATCGGCGACGTGGTGGTCACCGCTGGTGACGACGTGGTCGGCATCGTCACGGACCGGGACATCGCGGTCCGGGGCGTCGCCGACGAGCGGGACCCCCGTACGACCCGGCTCAACGAGATCACCAGCCGCGACGTGATCACGGTGAGCCAGTACGACGACGCCGTGGCCGCCGCCGATCTGATGCGCACCTACGCCGTACGCCGGCTGCCGGTGATCGACGACGGCCGGCTGGTCGGCCTGATCTCCATGGGTGACCTCGCGGTCGAGCGGGAACCGCAGTCGGTGCTGGCGGACATCAGCGCCGACGACCCCAACAACTGACCGTCCGCCGCGGCACGCCGGCCCCCGACGTCGGGGGCCGGCGTCGCGTCGTGCCCGCCGCGCCGCCGCGCCGCCTCACCCGATCCGGGTGAGGTTGACCCCGTACCGGACGGGGACCCCCTCCGCGACGTCGAACGCCGCGGGTCGGCGGGAGGGGAGGGGCCCGATGCTGGAAGCGACCACCGGATTCTTCGAGGACCTGGACCGGCGGGGGTACGAACCGCTGCTGGTCAAGACGTCCGGAACCATCCGCTTCGACCTGCACGAGGGGCCGCAGACCACCCACTGGCTGGTCGCGGTCGACCGGGGCCGGATGAGCGTCAGCCGGGAGGACCGGGAGGCGGACACGGTCGTCAACACCAGTCCCACCCTCTTCGAGGACCTCGCCGCCGGCCGGGAGCACGGCATCGCGGCGATCCTGCGCGGGGACATCACGGTCAGCGGCGACGCCCGGTTGCTGGTGCAACTGGAGCGGCTCTTCCCCGGCCCGCCGACCAGCCAGGGCCCGCACCGGCTGTTCCAGCAGAAGGAGGCGTGCTGATGGCGGAGAGCAACACGGTCCGGATCCTCGACGGCAGCACCTTCGTCGTCTCCGAGGACACCGGCGACATCGAGGCGACACCGAGCGAACCCACCGGCATGTTCTCCCTCGACACCCGGTTCCTGTCCCGGTGGGTGCTGACCGTCGACGGCGAGCGGCTCAACGCCCTGTCCTACGACGACCTCCAGTACTTCGAGGCGCGGTTCTTCCTGGTGCCGGGGATGGCCACCCACTACGTCGACGCGAAGCTGTCGATCATCCGCGAGCGGACCGTCGGCGGCAGCTTCCGGGAGCAGGTCACCATCCTCAACCACGACGAGAAGCCCGTCGACCTGCGGGTCCGGATGGACGCCGGCGCCGACTTCGCCGACCTCTTCCAGGTCAAGGACGAGATCGTGAACAAGAAGGGCGAGCTGTACGCCGAGGCCGAGGCCGACCGGCTGCGCCTGGGCTACCGCCGGGGCAACTTCCGGCGGGAGACCGTCATCTCCTGCTCGCGGACCGCCACGTACGACCGCAACGGCTTCTCGTTCAGCGTCCACCTCGAACCCAACGAGCAGTGGAGCACCGACATCGACGTGCAGACCTTCGCCCTCGGGCCGGGCGGGCGGGACCTGCGGATGGGCGTGCGGGCGCACGGCACCGAACGGCTCGCCCTCCAGCAGGACCTCCAGGAGTGGATCGCCGCCGCGCCGAAGGTGAACAGCGAGTGCGAGCACCTGGCCCGCACCTACCAGCGGAGCCTGGTCGACCTCGCCGCGCTGCGCTTCTCGCCCCTGTCGCTCGGCGGCACCACCCTGCCAGCCGCCGGCCTGCCCTGGTTCATGACGATGTTCGGCCGGGACAGCATCCTGACCTGTCTCCAGGTGCTGCCGTTCGCCCCGGCGCTGTCCAAGACGACGCTGCGCATCCTCGCCTCGTTGCAGGGCACCCGGTTCGACGACTTCCGCGACGAGGACCCCGGGCGCATCCTGCACGAGATGCGCTACGGCGAGACGGCCGCGTTCGAGGAGCAGCCGCACTCGCCGTACTACGGCTCGGTCGACGCGACGCCGCTGTTCGTGGTGCTGCTCGACGAGTACGAGCGGTGGAGCGGGGACGTGTCGCTGGTGCGGGAGCTGGAGCAGGAGTGCCGGGCCGCGCTGAGGTGGATCGACGACTACGCCGACCTCGTCGGCAACGGCTACATCTGGTACGAGCGGCGCAACACCGACACCGGCCTGGAGAACCAGTGCTGGAAGGACTCCTGGGACTCGATCTCGTACCGCGACGGCACTCTGCTGCCCTTCCCCCGCGCCACCTGCGAGGTGCAGGGGTACGCGTACGACGCGAAGATCCGGGCCGCCCGGCTGGCGCGCGAGTTCTGGGACGACGCCGCGTACGCCGACCGGCTGGAGCGGGAGGCCGCGCAGCTCAAGGAACGGTTCAACCGGGACTGGTGGGTCGACGACGGCCAGTACTACGCCCTCGCCCTCGACCCCGACGGCGGCCGGGCGGAGGTGCTCAGCTCCAACATCGGCCACCTGCTGTGGAGCGGCATCGTCGACAACGACCGGGCGGAACGGATCGCCGAGCACCTGGTCGGGCCGAGGCTGTTCTCCGGCTGGGGGGTGCGGACCCTGGCCGAGGGGGAGGTCCGCTACAACCCCATCGGCTATCACAACGGCACGATCTGGCCGTTCGACAACTCGTTCATCGCGTGGGGGCTGCGCCGGTACGGCTTCGCCGAGGAGGCCGCCGTCATCGCCAACGGGATCATCGACGCGGCCCGCTACTTCGACGGGCGGCTGCCGGAGGCGTTCGGCGGCTACCGGCGGGAGCTGACCAAGTTCCCGGTGGAGTATCCGACGGCGTGCAGCCCGCAGGCCTGGTCGACGGGCGCCCCGATGCTGCTGTTGCGCACCATGCTCGGCATCGAGCCGTACGAGGAGCACCTGTCGGTCGAGCCGCGCCTGCCCATCGGCATGGGCCGGATCGAGGTGCTGGACATTCCGGGCCGGTGGGGCAAGGTCGACGCGTTCGCCCGGGGCCGGCTGGACCTGCACCGGCTGGCCGACTGAGCGACGGCCGGTTCCGGTCGGCCGGCGGGGGTGGCGCTGGGTGGCGGCACGCCGTGGGACGGGGCCTCCGGCCCTGGCGTGTCCCTACCCCCATCAGGGTAAAGTCGCCGGATGCCGGAACTCGTGTACCCGCCCGTGATCGCCGCCGCCAAGACGATGTTCCGGGTCCTCGACCTGCGCCTGACCGTGGAGGGCAGCCACCACGTGCCGCGCACCGGCGGCGCGGTGCTGGCCAGCAACCACGTGAGCTACCTGGACTTCATCTTCTGCGGCTACGGCGCGCACGAGTCCGGCCGGCTGGTGCGGTTCATGGCCAAGCACGAGGTGTTCGCGCACAAGGTCTCCGGCCCGCTGATGCGCGGCATGAAGCACATCCCGGTCAACCGGCGGGCCGGCGCCGGCTCCTACAGCACGGCCGTGGACGCGCTGCGCCGCGGCGAGGTGGTGGGCGTCTTCCCCGAGGCCACCATCAGCCGCTCGTTCACCGTGAAGGACCTCAAGAACGGGGCGGCCCGGATGGCGCAGGAGGCCGCCGTGCCGCTGCTGCCGGTCGCGCTCTGGGGCACCCAGCGACTGTGGACGAAGGGCCGGCCGAGGACGCTGACCCGCCGGCACACCCCGATCACCATCCTGGTCGGCGAGCCGATCGATCCGGCCGACCACGCCGACGCGAACGCGCTGAGCGCCGAGCTGAAGACCCGGCTGACCGCCCTCGTCGACCGGGTCCAGCGGTCGTACCCGGACACCCCGGCCGGAGACGACACGTGGTGGCAGCCGGCCCACCTCGGCGGCACCGCGCCGACGCCGGAGGAGGCCCTCGCGCTCGACCGGGGCGGCCGGCGTACCTCCGCCGCCTGACCTGCCCCGGGCACGCCGCACCGGCGGGCCCCTGCTGCTGGTCGCCCTGGCCCTGCTCGGCGGCCGGGCTCGACGGCGGAAACCCGGTGGGGGTGCGGCGGCGCGCTGGGTAGAGTGCCCCGATGTCCTCCCCCCGCCTGGAGAAGATCACGCCGGCCAACGTCGACGCCGCCTGCGACCTGCGGGTGCGGCCCGACCAGGAGCACCTGGTCGAGCCGGTCGCCCGGTCGCTGGCGGAGGCGTACGCCTGGCCGGACGTCGCCTGGCCCCAGCTCGTCTATGACGGCGACGACCTCGTCGGCTTCCTGATGGGTTTCTTCCGCATCCCGTGGCGCGAGGACACCCCGGCCGACCTGCGCTCCGGGCTGTGGCGGCTGAACATCGCCGCCGAGCGGCAGGGGCGCGGGTACGGGCGCTTCGCCGTCCGGGCCGTGGCCGAGGAGGCCCAGCGGCGCGGCGAACGGCGCATCTACACCACCTGGGAGCCGGGCGCGGACGGGCCGGAGGAGTTCTACCTGCGGCTCGGGTTCCGCCCGACGGGGGAACGCAGCGGCGGCCAGACCGTCGGCGAACTCGCACTGCGCCCCTCGTAGCTGTGACGCTCGTCACCCAGGTGTCGTGTCGGTGTTCCTCTGCCGGCTCCGTCCGTTTCCTGAGGGGTGCCGGAACCGGAGCCCGCCCGACGGAGAGGAACACCGCGAGATGACGAAGGTGACCGCGCAGCTGTCCGTGTCGCTGGACGGGTGCTACGCCGGCCCCCGGCACACCGGCGACGGCGACTGGATGGACTCGGCCGAGAGCGCCGCCTTCTTCCGCGTCACCCGCTGGGCGACCAACGCGATGTCGTGGCGCGAACGGCAGGGCTTCGCCGGCGGCGAGCAGGACACCAACTCCGACATCGTCGCCGAGTCCTTCGGCGCGGCCGGCGCGTACGTGATGGGGCGGCGGATGGCCGACGGTGGCGAGGTGCCGTGGGGCGAGGAGCCGCCGTTCCGCGCGCCCGTCTTCGTCGTCACCCACCGCCCCCGCCAGACCCTGGTGCGCGGGGGCGGCACCAGCTTCACGTACGTCACCGACGGCGTGGCCAGCGCCGTCGAGCAGGCCCGCGCGGCGGCCGGCGGCCGGGACGTCGCCGTGGCCGGCGGCGGCAGCCTCGTCCGGCAGGTGCTCAGGGCCGGCCTGCTCGACGAGCTGGAGCTGCACGTCGTGCCGGTCGTGCTCGGCGCGGGGCTGCGGCTGTTCGACGCCGGCCCCGGCAGCGGCTCCGGTGGTGGCCTCGGCGGTGGCACCGACGCCGGACCCGAAGCCGGGCTCGGGCTCGGGGAGAGGGAGGCCATCGAGCTGACCCCGACGCGGGTCGTCGCCACGCCGGAGGTCACCCACATCCGGTACGCGGTGCGCGGTCGCGCCCCCCTCGTGCTCGACGACCGGGGCCGCGGCGGCGGCCCGACCGCCCCCGTCGGCTGACGGCCGCTGGCCCGGCGGTGGCTGCGGATCAACCCCAGGAGATATTGGAAGCTGGTGGCCCCTCCAGGGGCCGAATTCTTCCAAGATCTCCCTGGTCTCCGCTCGCCCGCTGGCGTGGCGGCAAGCGGGTCTAGGCTCGTGGCGTGTCGGGGCAGCGGGACGTGATCGATCTGGACGAGGGCGGTCGCGAGCCGACGGAGGCGGGCGGCGTCGTCCCTGACCGTTCTGCAGATGGGCGGGCAACTGGCTGTGGTCAACGCCGGCCCTGGGCCGGTCACGCTTCGTGCGGTGACCGGGCAGGAGCCGGGGGTGGTGCTCCGGGACACCGGCCAGCCGCGGCTGCTGAGGTCTGGCGGCGTCGGGTGGATCGACGTCAAGCTCCGCCTCGAATGTGCGAGCGCCTTCGGGAGCGAGCCGCTGGTGGTGCGATTATCGGTCGAGACCGCCGACCGGCGGACCAGGGGGGTCACCTACCCCGTTGCGGTGAGGGGCAGTGTCTGGCACCAGGGGGCGGAAGTGCCCTGCGAACACCTTCGTTGACGGGACGCCGGTCGGTCGCTGCCGCATTTCTCTGGACCTTGGACACTTGTTGTTCGCAGCTGACGGAAACTGTCCAAGATCCGTGTGGGTGAGGCGCGGTCGGCGGGCGGTGAGCGGCGGCTAGACCGGGAAATAGACGTCGACCGCGGCGAATCCGCCAGCTACGTCGCACGTCTCGCCGAATCCGAACGTGCGGGTGGTGCCGGCGGAGGCGGTGCGCGTCTCGTCGAAGTAGCAGCTGAGGTCGCCGTTGTAGCCGATGAACTCCACCGTCCGCGAGGCGCTGACCGCCTTCACGTAGCCGGTGATGTCCAGGCTGCGGTTGTAGAAGGTGACGGTGCCTTCGGCGATCGACGCGCCGTAGGTGATGCGGAAGGGTTGGGTAGACGAGTCTGCCACCATGATCGTGGCCACGTGGACGCGGGCCGGCGTGTCGGCCTGAGCCGGCGCTGCGGCCTGAGCCGGCGTGGCCGTGGCGATGGCGAGGACGGCCACGGAAACCAGGCCCCCCGCCAGCCTTCCGATATTCCCGTGCGTGGTCGTTCGCATTTCCTGCCCCCTTCTCGGAAGAATCGCTGCCCGACGACGAGCATCAATGTCTATAGTATGCCCGGAGTGTCTCCCGCGCGACGTCAAGGAGAGATTCGTGCTTCGATCCCGCATTCTCGTCACCGCTGTCGCGGCCGTCACCGTCCTGGCCGGCACGCCTGCCCACGCCGGCCTCCGCCCTGGTCCCCCGCCGGGCCTCGACCTCGATCGCGCCGAGATCCACCAGAGCATCGACGGCTTCGGCTACTCCATCGCCTTCCAGCGCGCCACGCTGGTCCATGACCTGTCCGAGGCGAAGCGCGCGGAGGTCCTCGACCTGCTCCTCGACCGGAAGACGGGTGCCGCGCCGACGATCCTGCGGCTCGGCATCGGCTCGTCGACCACCGACGTGTACGACAACATGCTGTCCATCCAGCCGACCGACCCGGGCGGGCCGGCGGCCACCCCGAACTACCGGTGGGACGGCTGGGACGGCGGCCAGGTGTGGTACGCCAAGGAGGCGCGCAAGCACGGGATCAACCGGTTCTACGCCGACGCGTGGAGCGCCCCGGGATACATGAAGGACAACGGGACCGACGCCAACGGCGGCAGCCTCTGCGGCCTGGCCGGTGTCACCTGCGCCAGCGGTGACTGGCGGGAGGCGTACGCGCGCTATCTCGTGCAGTACGCCACGTTCTACCGGCAGGAGGGCATCCGGATCGACGAGATCGGGTTCACCAACGAGCCCGACTGGACCGCCCCGTACGCCTCGATGCGCTTCACCCCGGCGCAGGCCGCCGAGTTCGTGAAGGTCCTCGGCCCCGTCGCCGAGCAGGCCGGGGTGAAGCTGGCCTGCTGCGACTCGTTCGGCTGGCAGCAGTCGGACGCGTACGCCCAGGCGATCGAGGCGGACCCGGAGGCCCGCCGCCACCTGGACCTGTTCACCGGGCACGGCTACGCCAGCCCCTCGGATCGCCCGCTGCCGACCACGGAGCCGGTCTGGATGACGGAGTGGGCCCCGTCGAGCACCGCCGACGGCTGGAACGAGGCGTGGGACAGCGGCAAGGGCACCGACGGCATCGCGGTCGCCCAGCGTATCCACGACACCCTCGCGAAGGCCGACGCCAGTGCCTTCGTCTACTGGCTGGGGTCCTCCCGGGGCGCGACGGCGGCCCTCGTGCAGGTCGACAACGCCACCGACAGCTACCGGGTGTCCTCCCGGTTGTACGCCTTCGCCGCGTACAGCCGGTTCGTCCGGCCCGGCGCGGTGCGGATCGGCGTCGACGGCGCGCCGGCGGGCCTGGCGGTGTCGGCCTACCGCAACGCCGACGGCACCGAGGTCGTGCAGATCATCAACACCTCGACCGAGACCGTGCGGACCACCGTCGACCTGTGGAGGCCGACCGCCTATCTCACCGACTCGACGCACAAGCTGGAGAAGGTCGGCGGGCTCGTCTCCGGGCCCGGCGGGCACCCGACGGTCGAGTTGCCGCCGCGCTCGTTGACCACCCTGGTCGGCGGCCACCCTGGCCGGGGCTGACCTGCCGGTCGTTTCCCTTCGATCGTGGCCCGTTGGCGGGCTTCGGGGCCGCCCACCTTGCCGGTGGGCGGCCCCGGTCGCGGGTTCTGCCCCGGTTGCGGTCCCGGTCCCGGTCCTGGTTGCGGGTTCGGTCGCGGTCCCGGTTTGGGTCCTGGTTGTGGTCCCGGTTCCGGGTTCGGTCAGCGCGGTGCGCGTCGTACCTGGCCGACGAAGGTCGACCAGGCCGTCGGGGCGAAGCGCAGCGCCGGCCCGGCCGGGTCCTTGCTGTCCCGTACGCCGACGAGGCCCGGCAGGTTGGCGGCCACCTCGACGCAGTTGCCGCCGCTCCCGCCGCTGCGGGTGCTCTTGCGCCAGACGGAACCGGCAAGTTCACTCATGCGCGCTCCTCGATGATCATGTTGATCATTTTCTCTGATTCTGCCTCATCGGAGGCGAGCGTTTCCAGGTCGGACCAGACGTGCTCGTAGGCGGCCACCTCGGCCTGCCGGTCGAGATAGAGCGCGCCGGTGATGTTCTCCAGGTAGACGGTCGTCGGCTCGGTCGAGGCCCGGCCGAACGCCTGCGGGAAGTCCAGCACCACGAAGGTGCCCGTCTCGCTGGCCAGCGGCGGGCCGGCGGCCAGCGGGAGGATGCGCAGGCTCACGTTGGGCAGCGCGGCCATGTCGAGCAGGTGCCGCAGTTGCCCGGCCATCGCCCGCCGGTCGGGGATGGTGCGCCGCAGCACGGCCTCGCTCAGCACCGCCTTCAGCGTGGGTGCGCTGGGCAGCCGCCGGGTCAGGACGTGCTGGCGGTGCATCCGCACCTCGACGAGCTTCTCCCGCTCGGCCTCGGTCATCGTGGGATTTTTGCGGCGGAAGAGTTCGGCGGCGTATTCGCGGGTCTGGAGTAGTCCCGGGATCAGCTCGGCGTCGTAGTGGCGCATTTTTGCGGCGGTGCTTTCCAGGCCTACGTAGAGGGAGAACCAGGGCGGGACAATTTCGCCGTACGAGTGCCACCAGCCCTTGGCCCGGGTCTCCTTCGCCAGGCCGGTGACGATCGCCTTCATGTCCTCCGGCGCGCGGTATATCTCGCACATGGCGCGGGCGTCTACCAGCCGCACCGGCACGAGGCCCTTCTCGATGCGCCACACCTTCTGCCGCGAGCAGTCCAGCCCCTCGGCGGCGCCGTCCAGCGAGACTGAGGCGTCCTCGCGGAGCTGCGTGAGCAGCCTGCCGAGCTGCCGCCGGGGGACCGTCGACCCGCTTGTTTCATCCGTCATGCAACATCACCGTGCCTCTCGTGCAACATGCCGCGCCTTTTCCCGCGCATTTCTCTCCTCCATTCCTCGGGTGTCAAGACGAATTGAGATTAGAGGGGGTGGGGAGCGTTGCGCAAGGTGGTTGTGGCGTCACATGCTGTCAAATGTCGGCAGGTGCTGAGGGGCGTCAGGAATGGCGTCGGCAATAGCCTGCTGTCCCGCTCGCTGCGAGTCACGCGCGGGCGGGCCGGCGCTATTCTCGGAAAGGACGCCCGATGCGCGTGACGTACGAGGAATACGTGGTCGCCGTCGCCCTGACGCTGGCCCGCCGGCATCGGCCGGTCTGGAGCTGGAAGCGCTGGCGCAGGGTGTGCCGCTGCGGCGCGGAACTGCCCTGCCGGGCCCGCCACCGCATCCCGATCGGCCGCGTGCACTGGCCCGGGGAGCACGACAGTCGGCGCGGGTCGGGAGAAGGCAGTCGGCGCCGGCCCGGGGAGGGCCTTCGGCGCGGGTCGGGGGAGGAGTCGTGACCGGCGGTCGCAAGGCGCCGGCCACGGGCGCATCGCTGCTAAAGGCGGGTGACTTGGTGCAGGTGACCCGGGCGGCCAGCGTGCAGTTCGTGGAGCCGATCATGTGCCGGGTCATCCGGGTGCTCGACTGGATCACGTACGACCAGTGGTGCTGGCTCGACGTCTACCAGCTCAACGACAAGGGGGATGCGGTCGCCCGCCGGTCGATCTTCGTCCAGCCGGCCGGGCTACGGCTGCAGCGCCCCGCGCCCGCGACCCGTAAGCCCACCCGCCCGGCTGCCGTTCCGACCGCACGACAGAGCGGCCCTGCTGGGGCCCCGGCCGCCGAAGTGCCGCACCGGGCGATGCAGGTGCGGGGTACTGCTGGTGGCGGGTGACAGGGAAGTCGGTAGAAGGGAAGTGGCCCGTCAGACCGTGGCTGTCGAGCCGGCCGACTCACTCACACAGCTTGGTGCACGCCTGCGGGCCTCGACTGTCGCGGTGACCGACCACGTCAGCGCAACCAGCAGTGCCGCGAGGGAAGCGGGAATCAGGCCCCATGGCAGGGCCCGCGACGAAGGCGTCCGGGCCTGCCGGCTGTCGGCGAGCACCCACGGCTGCTTGGCCGAGGCCGGGACGACGACTTCCCATTCGTATGCGTTGCTGGCGTCCTCATTGACGACCTTCCAGGATTCCTCGACCTCGACACCGTGGATCGGCCCTTGATGCCCACGGCCGCCCCGGGTCCAGTTGCCGACGCAACGGCTGTGCATGACCTCCAGCCGGTCGTAGGTGACGTAGCAATGGTCGACAGTCGCGCGGGACTCGTCGTCGGGCCACAGCCCGGCTGTCCAGCTGAGCGTCCCTACGAGGACCAGAGTCACGACGAAGACTGTCGCGAGTCGCATCCTGAATGCAGTCATGGCCGGTCCTCCTTGTTGACGGGCCGCTTGACTGTATTGCTGAGCGTGCTGGCCGTCAGCAGGTGACGGCCGCAGGTGACGGCCAAGCACGCATGGTCAGCCGTTGGTGCCGGTGATGATCCGGAAGGTCGCGCTACCGGTGTAGCCGCTGTCCATCAGCGAGTAGATCGTGCTGACCTCAAGAATTCACGGGCTTTGCAGTAGGTAGTCCAGGATACCCCTGGGGAGTAAGGAAAGTGCCGTCCTGGCCTGGATGATCTAGATTGTCAAGATCACTGACCATCCAGGGGAACGGCACCTTCGGGGTGAAGCGTAGAACATCCGCGCGTTTGCGTAGGAAGAACCAGCGTGCTAGAGATCTGCGGCGGCGTCGGGAGCTTGAGCAGCCGCCCTCAATGCGCCTATTCGGGACTGTCCGACCGGTGTCATCGGAGGGGCTTACCTGCCCGGTGTTGTCCGCGTTGGGAACAACGCGGCTACCTGACGCCGACTGGCGTCAGGTGCCGGTCACGGACCCGCTCGTACACCGTGCCATCGTGCCGGCCCGGGGCATAGCCGAGATAGTTCCAGCCGATCTCGTCGCCATCGTGCAGAACGGTGGTGTCCGCCCCGGAGTCAGCGATCTTGCCGTTCACCGAGAGCTCCCAGAACACGAACGTGTTCGGATCGCTTCCCGTCTGGTTGGAAAGTTCGTCGATCATGCTGACGAAATAGCCGAGATTCCGCCCGTAGTACCGGATGACGAAACTGTACGCCTTGGCGGTGTGCTGGTCGAACGCCTGCTCCATCGCCTGGTGCACTGTCAACCCGGACGCGTACGGAATATTGTCGATCTTACCGACCGTGTTGTCGAAGACCTGTAGCCGCATTCTGACCGACATGGTTTCCCCCGATAGTCTGACCGCCTGGTCGCATCCGGACCGGCCATACGATTATGTCCCGCGCCGGGTTTCCCGTCTCGGATTCAACCGAGACGGGAAACGCCGCCCTGCGGGCGGCGCGGTCGACCGGTGCCGCCGTTCGGCCCGGCGCGCGTCGTCCCCACGGGGACCGGCCAGGTGGACGGGGAGAAGGCGGTGCCAGGTCACGGGTGCGGCTGGTGTGCCAGTCCCGCAGGAACGTGTCGACCAGGGCGTACGCGCGGGGCCGCAGATCGAAGGACTCCTCCTGGCGGCGGGCCATGTGCGCCAGCGCCTCCCCAGCCTCGTTGAGCGGGTGGTTGCGGTGGCCCTTGACGTGTCCGAAGGTCAGGTCCGGATGGGCGGCCACCCGGGTGGCGAGCCGGACCAGCGTGGGCTGGGCGCCGAAACGGCGTACCCGGAGCCGGTAGCCGGCCGGCATCTCGTCGACGACGCCGGCCTGCCAGCGGTCCAGCCACTCCACCGCGCTCAGATTGTCGAACAGCACCGTCAGCCCGACCGGCGGTTCGTCGTACGCGTCAGCAGATACTCGACCGCGCGCAGCTCGTTGATGAGGACCCGGGACGGGTCGGTCGGATCGAGCCGGCCGGTGCCCCGGCCGCGTAGCCCGTACCGGCCGTCGGTGACGACGTACCCGATCCCGCCGACCCGTCCCTTTTAGCTCGCGTTGGTCGCCGCGACCGGGGGCCCGGACCGGGTTGCCCACCGGGTGGCCTGACCACGGCTGCGACCTGGGTCGTCGCTGGACCGACGGTGGACCCCGTGCTCCACCGCGAGGCGCTCGGCGGTGTCGAGGCGCTCGTCGGCCGCGCTCGTCTCGTCGTACCGAGCCGCCTCGAACGCCGCTCTGACGTCGTCGCCTATCCGCCGGCAGGCGTCACAGTCGCAGTTGCGCAGGTAGTGTTCCAGGTCGATGAGCCGCTGGTGCTGGTCAACGGGGAACAGGCCCAGGGCACGGAGGAACTCGTCAATGGCGCTCTTGGCCGGTATCGACAAAAAGGTGGTTCAGGAATTGCTTGGGCGTCCCTCCTACTCGCTGATGGCGAACACCTACGTGTGCGTCTTGCCGGAGCTTGCCATGGAAGCTGCCGAGGCGACGGCCCGCCTCGTGCCGCGTCGGCGCACCAAGGGCACCGCCGGGCCCGCCTCGGGCTCACGTGGGGCCAATCCATCGAAGGGTGGCGCTGAGAAAGATCGCAAGAAGAGCAAGAAACGGCAGGTCAGCCCTGCTGTGTGAGGGTGCGCCCGGCAGGATTCGAACCTGCGGCCTTGGGATTAGAAGTCCCCTGCTCTATCCGCTGAGCTACGGGCGCGCGCTGGTGGTCTCGCGCCAAGAGGGTACCGCCGCGCCGAGGGGGTCCGGCGCGACGGGGCAGCCCGTCGACGCCCGTTCAGCGTCGCACGGCCCGCCCCCGCCGGGCACCCCTGTTACGCCCGGTCAGCTCGCTGCGGCGGCCTCCGCGCTCGACGCGTTCGCTTCCGCGGGCGGCCGGCTGACCGGCACCTCGGGCGACGGTGTGCCGCTCGACTCCTCGGGCGACGGCCGGTTGGTTGACTCGGCCGACGGCGGGGCGGTCGGCTCCTCAGGCGTCGGGCCGGCGGCGAGGAACGCCTCCGCCCACCGGCCCACTTCGACGAAGACCTTCTCCCGTACGGCGGGGCCGGAGAGGGTCAGGTCGTGCATGCCGCCGTCGAAGCGGGCCAGGGTCACGTGCCGGCCGAGGCGGGGCGCCCAGCGGACCATGTGCTCCACGTCCAGGACGGCGTCGGCGAGCGCCGCCGAGTCGTGCCACCTCGTGCCCCGGAAGCTGCGGGTGGAGCAGGCCAGCAGCACCGGCACCGGGATGTCGAGGCCGGCGCGGAGCTGCCGCTGGCCGGCGCGGACCGCGTTGAGCCAGCCGACCCGGACCGGGAACCCGGCGAGCGGCTTCCACGCCAGGTCGTACGTCCACTCGCCCCGATGCTCGGCGTGCAGGCTCTCGCCGTACACCGTGCCGAGGCCGAAGGGGAGCGGGCGGCGCGGCGCGCTGCGGCCCAGGCGCGAGACGGCGGCCGCGAGGGGCCTGCGGACCACCCAGGGGGCGTTGATGTCGAAGAAGGGGCTGTTGAGGACGAGCCCGTCGACGATGCCGGCGTCGCGTCGGGCGTGCGCCCAGAGGGAGATGACGAGGCCGCCGGTCGAGTGGCCCATGACCAGCAGCGTGTCGTGGCCGTCGTCGGTGCGGACGATCTTCGCGGCGGCGTCCAGCTCGGGGAAGTAGTCGCCGAGGTCGCGGCAGAAGTTCGGGGTCTGGTGCGCGAGCAGGCTGCGGCCGTATTTTCGCAGGTCGAGGGCGTAGAAGTCCCAGCCCCGCTCGGCGAAGAAGTCGGCCACGTGGGTCTGGAAGAAGTAGTCGACGTAGCCGTGCACGTAGAGCACCGCGCGGCGGGTCGGCCGGTCGGCCCGGCGGCGGACCAGGGTCGCGACGACCGGGCCCTCGTCGTCGGTGCCCAGGTCGATCGTCTGCCGCTCGTACGGCGGCCCCAGCACATCCGGTTCCACGACCGCGACGGTACGCCCGCAAGCTACCCGACGGTAGCCCCGACGGGGAGATGGCGGCCTGCCGTGGCGGACACCATCTCCCCACGCGGGGGGTCGGATCAGGCGGTCGCGGCGTCGGCCCGGGGCGCGTCGACGTCGGTGTCGACCCCGTCCGGCGCTGCCCCGTCCGGCCCCGTGCTGTCGTTCGGCCCGGTGCTGTCGTTCGGCCCGGTGCTGTCGTTCGGCCCGGTGCTGTCGTTCGGCCCGGTGCTGTCGTTCGGCCCGGTGCTGTCGTTCGGCCCCGTACTGTCGTTCGGCCCCGTACTGTCGTCCAGCTCCGCCTCCGGCAGGGCTCCTCGGGCTGGCCGGTGTCGCGCAACCGCTTGTTGTTGCACGGTTCGGGTGATCAAAGCTGAACCCAGTCACCGTCCGTCCGGAAACGCCTCCGGCGGGTCGCCCGTGCCGCTTTCCGGCCGGGGCCTAGCACATCCGGGCTTGATCAGGTCTTTGTCCACAGGCCGCCAGTTTGTCCACAGGCGGCGGCCTTGCAGTGGCGGCGGGCGGGCCGGGGCGGCCAGTGTCGGCGGCGAGTCGACTCACCACGGCAAGCCACCGATCTCCCCTGGAGGGACGATGTTCGACACCTACGTCACGATCGTCGGTAACGTCTTGACGGCGCCGGAGTGGCGGCGCACCACCCAGAGCGGCACGCTCGTGGCCAACTTCAAGGTGGCCTCCACCGCCCGCCGGCTCGACCGGGGCAGCGGCCGGTGGGTCGACGGCAACAGCCTCCGCGTCCGCGTCAACTGCTGGCGGAAGCTGGCCGAGGGGGTGGCCGCCTCCGTGATGGTCGGCGACCCGGTGGTGGTCGCCGGCCGGCTCTACACCCGCGACTGGACCGACGACGCCGGCAACCACCGCACGGTGTACGAGTTGGAGGCGGTCGCCGTCGGCCACGACCTGTCCCGAGGGCGGGGCCGGTTCCTGCGCAACCGGCCGAACGTGGCCACCAGCACGGTCGAGGACGCCGAGGCAGAGAGCCGGGTGCACGGCGAGCCGACCGAGCGGGTCCCGCGCGGGCAGGCCCCAAGCGGCCTGGAGGACCGCCCCTACGACGAAGACTTCGAGCCGGGCGACTTCGGCCCGGCCCGTGCCTCCTTCGACCCCCACGGCTTGGGCGACCTCGGCGAACGGGACGACCTGGGCGACGGCTCCGCCGATGACGGCGGGCTCGACGACGATTCCGCCGACGATGACGGGCTCGATGGTGATTCCGTCGATGACGGCGGGCTCGACGGTGATTCCGGTGCGGTCGGCGGGTTCGGCGACGACGAGGAGTTGACCGGGCGGGGCACGGCCGGGGTCGACCCGTCCCCTGCCGGCGCCGGGCCGATCCTGGCCGGGCAGGCCGAGCTGGCCGTTGGGGCCGGACCCGACGATCCCGAGCCGTCCGGCGGGGAGCCCGACGGGGTTACCCCGGCCCGGCGTGGCCGACGGGGCCGAGGCCGGGTCGGCGTGCCGGCCTGACGGCCGGCGCGGACGCTCACCGGGGTCCGACACGGGGCGGGCCCCGGCGGAGGAGTGATCATGTCGGGGATATAGCGGTGTCCTGGCGCCGGGATACCCCCATGTCGCCGACATGGCCCCGCCCAGCCGCCTCAGCGGCCCCCGCCCAGCCGACATGGCTCCGCCCCGCTGGGGAGGGGCGGCTAGGCTGCCGGCCGGGGGTGGTGGCAGGTGCGACGGTCGGTCGCCGCGGCTAACGCGGCAGGGCTGGTGGCGGGGTACGCTCTGGACTCCCTTCTCGGCGACCCGCGCCGCTGGCATCCCGTGGCCGGGTTCGGCCGGACGGCCGGGGCGCTGGAGCGGCACGTCTACCGGCCGGACCGGGCCGCCGGCGCGACGTTCACGGCACTGGCCGTGGGCGTACCGGTCCTGGTCGGGGCGGCGGCGACGGTGGCCACCCGGCACCGGCCCGTCGGTCGGGCCGTGTTGATGGCCGCCGCCACCTGGACGGTGCTCGGCGGGCGTGCCCTGCGCCACGAGGCGACGGTGATGGGTCGCGCGCTGCGCGGCGGGGACGTGCCGGCGGCCCGCCGTCGGCTGGGGCACCTGTGCGGGCGGGACCCGTCGACGCTGGACGGGCCCGAGCTGGCCCGCGCCACCGTCGAGTCCGTCGCCGAGAACACCTCCGACGCGGTCGTCGCCCCGCTGTTGTGGGGGGCGGTCGCCGGGCTGCCCGGCCTGCTCGGCTATCGCGCGGCGAACACGCTCGACGCGATGGTCGGTCACCGGTCGCCCCGGTACGCCCGCTTCGGCACCCCGGCCGCCCGCCTCGACGACCTGCTCAACCTCGTGCCGTCCCGGCTGACCGGGCTGCTCACCGTCGCGGTGGCCCCGACGGCGCACGGCGACCGGGGGCGGGCCTGGCGGGTGTGGCTGCGCGACCGTGACGACCATCCCAGCCCGAACGCCGGGCAGTGCGAGGCGGCGATGGCGGGCGCGCTGGGCGTACGGCTGGGTGGGCGCAACGTCTACTTCGGGCGGTCGGAGGTGCGGCCGTACCTCGGCGACGGGCCCCGCCCGGAGGCGCGGCACCTGAAGCGGGCGGCGAGGATCTCCGGCGCCGTGGGGTTGGCCGCGCTCGGGTTGGCCGCCGCGTACCCGGTGACGGTCGGCCGGCTGGTCGGCGCGCTGGCGAGGACCGCGCTGGCGGGGACCGGCCGGTGGGGCCGCACCACCGCAGCGCGCGGCGGGACTGCGCGCGGCAGGACTGTGTGCGTCGCCGGCCGCCCCGTTCGTGCGGGCAACTCCCTAGGGCCCGCCGGGGGGTCCGAGCACCCCTCCGCCGGGGCCGGCCGGTGAGGGCGGCGGGCCGGTGAGCGGGGGGCTGCTGGTCGCCGGCACCACCTCCGACGCGGGCAAGAGCGTGCTCACCGCCGGGATCTGCCGGTGGCTGCACCGGCGCGGGGTGAAGGTCGCGCCGTTCAAGGCGCAGAACATGTCGAACAACTCGGCCGTCGTGGTCGGCCCGGACGGCCGGGGCGGCGAGATCGGCTGGGGCGGCGAGATCGGCCGGGCCCAGGCGATGCAGGCGGCGGCCTGTGGCATCGCCCCCGACCTGCGGTTCAACCCGGTGCTGCTCAAGCCGGGCAGCGACCGGTCCAGCCAGGTGGTGCTGCTCGGCGAGGCCGTCGACACGGTCACCGCCGGCAACTACCACGCCCTGCGGCCCCGGCTCGCCGAGGCGGCCTTCGGCGCGCTGGCCGAGCTGCGCGAGGCGTACGAGGTGGTGGTCTGCGAGGGGGCCGGCAGCCCTGCGGAGATCAACCTGCGGGCCGGCGACTACGTGAACATGGGGCTGGCCCGGCACGCCGGCCTGCCCACGATCGTGGTGGGCGACATCGACCGGGGCGGGGTGTTCGCCTCTATGCTCGGCACGATCGCCCTGCTCGACGCGGCCGACCAGGCGCTGATCGCCGGCTTCGTGATCAACAAGTTCCGGGGTGACATCGGGCTGCTCCGGCCGGGGCTGGACATGCTGGCCCAGGTCACCGGCCGCCCCACGTACGGGGTGCTGCCCTGGCACCTGGACCTGTGGCTGGACGCGGAGGACTCGCTCGCGTACGGCCGGGTGCTCGGCCGGCCGGCGGCCCCGCACGGCACGGACTGGCTGGACGTGGCGGTCGTCCGGCTGCCCCGGATCAGCAACGCCACCGACGTGGAGGCGCTGGCCACCGAGCCCGGCGTCCGGGTCCGGCTGACCGTGGAGCCGGCCGAGCTGGCCGCCGCCGACCTGGTCGTGCTGCCCGGCTCGAAGTCCACCGTGGCCGACCTGGCCTGGCTGCGTCGCACGGGGCTGGCCGACGCCGTGGCGGCGCACGCGGCGGCCGGGAAGCCGCTGCTGGGCATCTGCGGCGGCTTCCAGATGCTCGGCCGGGCCGTGCACGACGAGGTGGAGAGCCGTGCGGGCAGCGTCGCGGGGCTGGGCCTGTTGCCGGTCGAGGTCACCTTCGCCGGGCGCAAGACCGTCCGGCAGGCGGCCGGCACCGCCGCCGCCGACCCGGGCGTCCCGGTCCGGGGGTACGAGATCCACCACGGGCACGTCTCGTCGGCCGACCCGGGGCTGCCGCCCCTGCTGGCGTACGACGACGGCACCGGCGAGGGGGCCGTGCTCGGCGCGGTGTGCGGCACCCACTGGCACGGGGCCTTCGAATCCGACGCGTTCCGCCGCCGGTTCCTCACGGAGGCGGCCCGCCTCGCCGGCCGTACCGGCTTCCGGGTCGCCCCGGACACCAGCTTCGCCGCCGCCCGCGAGCGTTCCCTGGACCTGCTCGGCGATCTGGTCGAGGAGCACCTGGACACGGCCGCCCTGTGGCGGCTGATCGAGTCCGGCCCGCCCGCCGGGCTGCCGTTCGTCCCACCCGGAGCGCCGCGCTGACCCGGGTCTCGTCCCACCCGGGGCGCCGCGCCGACCCGAGTCTCCATGACGCACCGGCAGTGACGTGTCGCACATGTCCGGACACGCGCAGGTCGGCGACCGCGAGTCGGATCCCGGGTCGCCACCGCCCGCGACGGCGGCCGTGCGGGGCGGGCGCGCTCGCTAGGCTGCGCCGATGATCTTCAATCGCAGGGGGAAGCTGGCGGACCGGGTCGCCGCCGTCGAGGCGGCCGTGCGCGGACGTGACGGCGACGCCATGAGCAGGGCCGTAGCGCGGGTCTGGCAGGCGGCGCAGCAGGCGTCCGGCGCGGAGCTGGACGCGGTGCTGCCCCGGTGCGTGGCGCTGCTGCCACAGCTCGGCACCGGTGCGGGCGGTCAGTTCTCCGTCCTCTGCGGCGCGCTCGTCGAGCTGGGGGCCCGCCCCGACGCGCTGGTCGCACCCGTGGCCGACGGGCTCGCCGCCGCGCTGGCCGGCGCGCACCGCTTCCGCGCCGGCTGGCAGCGGGTACGCGGCGACGACGCCCCGCCCGACCCCGACGACCCTTCCACCATGGACGGCGCGAGCGCCGCCCTGGCAGAGGCGTGCGGTGACGAGGCGTGCGGTGACGAGGACGCGGTCCAGTGCTGGTACGCGGCCGGCGCCTGGGCGATGCCCGCGATCACCCTGTTGCAGCAGTCCGCATCGGTGCGCGCCTCGTTCCCGCACCGGGAGCGGCTGCTGGAGGTCGGAACGGAGCTGGCCGGGGACCGGCCCGATCTGGAGTGCGTCCTGGGGCTGCTGCGGGTGCTCGACGGCGAGCGGCTGCTCGTGCTGCACCGGGCCACGGGCCGGGGCTGGCGGGTCACCATCGACGGGGTGGCCGACAACTTCCAGCTGCACACCCTGCTGGCCGGGGCGCTCGCCGGGCCGGCCGAGCGGGGGTTGATCGAGGGGCTGACCGTCGATCCGGCCTGGGTCGACGTGGCCACCGACGCGCCCGAGGACCGGTTCGGCGGCACGGTGGTGGGCAGCTTCAACCTGGTCGACGGGCACGGCAAGTGGATCTGGAACGAGGGCGCCCCGGCGGACATCCCGCTCTTCGAGGGCTCCCGCGTCGTGGTGCTCGACCCGCCGCCGTACCAGCGGAGCTGGAACAACATCCGGCGGTTCCCGCTGATGTCGGCGGCCCTGACGGTCGACGGGGCGCTCACCGGGGCCGAGGCGGCGGACTGGCTGGGCCGGGTGGCCGAGCCGGCCTGACCGCAGCCCGCCTCAGCACCGCCGGCCGGCCCGACCGCAGGGCCACGACCGGAGTGCGGCCGGCGGTGTCAGTAGCGGACGTCGGCGGGGCGGTCGGACATCGGCAGCCCCGCCTCCCGCCACGCCTCGACCCCGCCGACCAGGTCGGTCGCGCGGTGCAGGCCGAGCGTCCGCAGGCTCGCCACGGCGAGGCTGGAGCTGTAGCCCTGCCGGCACACCACCACGATCTCCCGGTCGTAGCCGGTGGCCTCGGGGATGCGCCACTCGCTGGCCGGATCCAGCCGCCATTCCAGCACCGTCCGGTCGATGACGACCGCGCCGGGCAGGTCGCCCTGTTCCCGGCGCTGCGCGTCGGTGCGGGTGTCGACGAGCAGCGCGCCGAGGCGTACCGCCTCGACCGTCTCGTGCGGGGTCAGCCGGCGGACCCCCGAACGGGCCTGTTCCAGCAGGGCGTCGATGCCCGGGCTCATCACGTTGTGGCGCACGGCACGATCATGCCCGTGGCGTGGGGCGTCCGTGTGCCGAAAACGGCTCGGGTCGACCGGACGACGTACCCGCCGGGAGAGGCCGCTAGCGTCGGGCCTGTGGGGGTGCCGGCCGTCGAGACGTACGCGGAGCTGGGCCGGCGGGTGCTGGCCGGGCCGGCGCGGTTGGGGCGTACCCGACTGGTGGCGGTCGACGGGCCGAGCGGCGCGGGCAAGAGCGTCTTCGCGGCGCGCCTCGCGGAGGCCCTCGCGGCGCTGCCCGGCGGCGGGCGGCCACCGGTGGTGCACACCGACGACCTGCTCGACGGCTGGGCCGACCAGCTCACCTTCTGGCCCCGGCTGGAACGGCGGGTGCTCGCCCCGCTGCGGGCCGGCCGCCCCGGGTCCTACCGGCGGTACAGCTGGGTGCGGCGTCGCTTCCTGCCCCGCGAGCTGCCCGTGCCGCCCGCCCCCGTCGTGATCGTCGAGGGGATGTCGGCGGCGCGGGCGGCCGTCCGTCCCGAGCTGACCCTGTCGGTCCTGGTCACCGCGCCCGCCGACCTGCGGTTGAGCCGGGCCGTCGCCCGGGACGGGCCGGGGATCCTGCCCGAGCTGCGTCGCTGGCACGCCGGCGAGCGGGCGCACTTCGCCGCCGACGGCACGGCCGACGCGGCGGACCTGGTCGTCGACGGCGCGCCGGGCCTGCCGCACGACCCCGGCACCGAGTACGTCCGCCTCCGGTAAGGCCGGCATACGATGCCGGTCATGACCTCACCGATCATGTCCGACGCCGAGGTGCGGGCCGCCGTCGCGCGGGATCTGCCCGGCGTCCGCGCCGACCTGGAACGACTCGTCCGCATTCCCGGCGTCGCCTTCGACGGCTTCGACCACTCGCACGTCGAACGGTCCGCAGAGGCGGTGGCGGAGCTGCTGCGCGGCTGCGGCCTCGACGTGCGGATCGTGCGGTCCGGCGGGCAGCCGGCGGTGATCGGCACGCGGGCCGCCCCGCCCGGCGCGCCGACCGTGCTGCTCTACGCCCACCACGACGTGCAGCCCGTCGGCGCCCTGTCGCTGTGGGAGTCCGACCCGTTCGAGCCCGTCGAGCGGGACGGCCGCCTCTACGCCCGTGGCGCGGCCGACGACAAGGCCGGGATCATGGCGCACGTCGCGGCGCTGCGCGCGTTCGGCGACCGGCTCCCCGTCGGCGTGGTGCTCTTCGTCGAGGGCGAGGAGGAGTACGGCTCGGACTCGCTGGAGCGGCTGCTCGCCGAGCACCGCGACGCGCTCGCCTCGGACGTGATCGTGATCGCCGACTCGGCGAACTGGGACGTCGGCGTGCCGGCGCTGACCACCTCGCTGCGCGGCGTCGTCAACTGCTTCGTCGAGGTCCGCACCCTGGACCACGCCGTGCACAGCGGCATGTTCGGCGGCGCGGTGCCCGACGCGCTGACGACGCTGGTCCGGCTGCTGGCCACGCTGCACGACGACGCCGGTGACGTGGCGGTCGCGGGGCTGGTCGGCCGGGAGGGCGCGGCCGTGGACTATCCGCAGGACCGGTTCCGGGCCGAGGCCGGGCTGGCCGAGGGCGTGTCGCTCATCGGCACGGGCCGGATCACCGACCGGCTCTGGACCAAGCCGGCGCTGGCCGTGCTCGGCATCGACGCCCCGGCCACCGGCGAGGCCCCGAACGCCCTGGTCCCGGCGGCGAAGGCCAAGCTGAGCGTGCGGCTCGCGCCGGGCGACGACCCGAAGCGGGCGTACGCGGCGCTGCACGAGCACCTGACGAAGCACGCCCCGTGGGGCGCCCAGGTGACGGTGACGCTCGAACACGACGGTGCCCCGTGCGTGATCGACGCGTCCGGCCCGATGTTCGACGCGGCCCGCGATGCCTTCCGTACGGCCTGGGACGGCACCGAGCCGGTGGACATCGGCATCGGCGGCTCGATCCCGTTCATCGCCACGTTCCAGGAGATGTTCCCGCAGGCGGCGATCCTGGTGACCGGGGTCGAGGACCCGCACGCCCGGGCGCACGGCCCGAACGAGAGCCTGCACCTCGGGGAGTTCGCCCGGGTCTGCGCGGCCGAGGCGCTGCTGCTGGCGAAGGTGGCGCAGGTGGTGCAGGTGGTGCAGCTCGACCGCCGGGGCGGCAGTGACGCCGCCGGCACGAACCGGAGTTAGGTGACGGAACCGTAACGTCCCAGTTCATCGGGGTGTTTTCGGCGTGTCGCGGGACGGGCTGGTATAGCCTTTCGAACATGAGTACGAACGAGGTGATGGCGCGGCTCGGGGCCGCCGTCAGCGCTCTGGGGGACGTGGACGTCTCCGCGTGGTCCGAGGACACGCTCAAGGAACAGCTCGGTGACCTCTCCACCGCCCTGGTCACGCTCGACGCGTTGCTCTCCCGCGTCGCCGACGAGGTGCGCGCCCGCGGCCTGCGCATCGAGGAGCCCGTCGCGGCCTGACCGGCCCGTTTCGGGCGCGGTCGGCGCAGAGCGGGCTCAGCCGAGACACCGGTCCCCGCACGCTGGGGGGCGTCGGGGACCGGGCATCCGGCACAGGGCCGGGCCGGGGTGACGCGGCGGCGTCGGAAGCGGCAACTTCCGGCGGTGACCCGTGTATCCCCAGCGGTGTCGGGGGTGGCTGGCAGGATGAGGTGCGTGCGGTTCCTCGACCTGGCGGCCACCTCCGCCGCCGTGGGGGTGACCACCGGCCGACCGCCGAGCCGACCTGAGCGTCCGTGTGATGTCGGGCAGGTGGCGGTATCCCGGGCTCCGGATACCGCCACCCGCCCGACATGGCCGGTCAGGCAGAGAAGGACCGGGCGTAGTTGACCTGGTTGTTGATGTGCATGACCTGCCCCTGGTCGGTGACGGGGATTCGGGCCACGTACTGGCGGGGGCCGTTGCTGACCGTCACCTGCACGGTGCCGTAGTGCCGGGTCTCCTTGATCAGCAGGAAGAGCAGGCTGAAGATGGTGAGGCAGAAGAACCCGAGCACGGCGCAGACGATCGCCCAGGTGGCGACCTTCTGCTCCGTCTGCCAGTAGTCGGCGACGTGCCACTGGGTTCCGGCCAACGGCAGCACGCCGGCCGGCGTGCGGATCTCCGGCGGGGCGACCATGATCTCGCCGATCTGCACCGCCACCACAGACGGCGCCCCGTACTGCGGGCCACCGAACGGGACCGGGAGCGGGGCCGCCAGCGCCGGCGGGTACGGCCCGGCCGGCGGTGCCGAGTACGGACCGGTGCCCGGCGGCGCGGAATACGGGCTGCTGGCGGGCGGCGCGGAGTACGAGGCGGTGGCGGGCGGCGCGGAGAACTGGCCGGCCGGCGGTGCCGAGTACGGCGCGGCGGCCGGCGGCACCGAGAACGGGGCGGTGGCCGGCGGCGAAGCGAACGGGTCGGCCGTGGCCGGGAAGCCCGTCGGCGGGGTCGAGTACGTCGTCGAACGCGGCGTGACCGCCCACGGATCGGTCGACGGGTGCGTCGCCGTCACCGGCTCCGAGGAGGGCGGGCCCGAGGGAGGCGGCTCCGAGGAGGGCGGCTCCGGCGGGTGTGGTGGCGGCGTGGGATCAGGGGTCACCGCGACCCCCCACGGTAATCGATCACCCGGCGGACACTACAACTTCCCGCCGCGCCCGGCGACCCGCCGACTGTCCGGTTTCCGCAGCAAGGTGACCGGGGACGGGAGCGCCGAGATGACCGGGTAAGGCCGGGCGGCGGTCAGGCGGGGGCGCTGGGAGAGGGCTCCACGGCCCGGTCGAGCGGCGTGCCCGGCCCGTCCAGCCCGGCCTCCCGCCGGGCCTCCCGCCGCGCCACCCAGCCGTAGCCGAAGAGCGTCATGGCGGCGAAGAGCCACCACTGCACGACGTACCCGAAGTTCTGCCAGTTGTTGGTGTGCCCGATCGGCACCGCCTGGAAGACCGGGTCGGCGGCCGGCGTCTGCTCGTCGAGCAGGACGTACGCGCCGTGGACCGGGTACGGCAGCTCCCGGGCCAGCCGGGGGACCCCGATCCGTCGGGTCTCCAGCCGGCCGTCGCGCCGGTTCACGGCCCCGGTGCCGCTCTCGGTCGGGTGCACCCGGCCCACCACGGTCACCTCGCCCTGCGGCACCGGCGGCAGCTGCGGCTGTGCCAGGGCCCCGCCGGGGGCGGGCGGCACCCAGCCCTGGTCCACGAGCACGGCCGTGCCGTCGGCGAGGATCAGCGGGGTGACCACCTCGAAGCCGACCCGGTTGTCGACCGTCCGGCCCCGGACCAGGACGATGTTCGCCGTGTCGTACCGGCCGGTCACGGTGACCCGCGACCAGGTGGCCTCTTCGGCGGGGGCCGGGCCGGCCGTGCCGCCTCCCCCGGTGGGGGCGGGCACGGCGTCGCGCAGCGGCACCGGCGCCATCCGGCCGCCGGCGTCGATCCGCTCGTTGATCGCGGTGCGGCCCCGGTAGCGGTCCAGCTGCCAGTTGCCGAGCAGCACCATCACGGCCGCGGCGACCAGGGTCAGCGCGAGGATGCCCAGCCAGCGTGGCGTCAGGAGGAACCGGTACACGGGTCGAGGCTACCCGTAGGACCGCCGTCACCAGGCGGGCGACCCCGGGGCCATCGTCGGGCGGGTGGGTGGGCGGCGCGACGCGTCCGGCAGGGCGGTGCGACGCGACCCGTTCGGCGGCCGCCGGGTGTCCGTCCGGGCGGGTATCGTCACGCGGGCGGATCGGGGGGCCGACCGCCGCCGCGTACCACCCCTCGCCGGAGGAGTCGCTGATGACCGTCGTGCCGCGCCTCGTGCTCAGCGCGCCGTCCTCGGGCCACGGCACGAGCGCGGTGGCGCTCGGGCTGCTCGCCGCCTTCGCCGAGCGGGGTCTCGACGTCGCCGGGTTCAAGGTCGGGCCGGACCAGGTCGACGCCGGCTATCTGGGGCTCGCCGCCGGCCGTCCGGGGCGCACCCTCGACGCCCGGCTGGTCGGGCCGGGCCGCGTCCCGGCGCTGTTCGCCCACGGTGCCGCCGGCGCCGGGCTCGCCGTGGTGCAGGGCACCATGGGGCTGTACGACTCGGTCGCCGGCCAGCCGGAGACGGAGTCCACCGCCGCCGTGGCGATCGCGCTGCGCAGCCCGGTGGTGCTGGTGGTCGACGTGGCGGCGATGGGGCAGTCGGTGGCCGCTCTGGTGCACGGCTTCCGGGCGTACGACGAGCAGCTCTGGCTGGGCGGGGTGATCCTCAACCGGGTGGCCTCGCCCCGGCACGAGGCGATGCTGCGCGAGGCGCTCGACGACGTCGGCGTGCCGGTCTACGGCGCGGTGCGCCGCCACGAGCTGCCCCCGGTGCTGCCGGCCCGGCGGCACGGCCTGGCCCCGGTGGTCGGCCGGGACGCCGACGGGCTGCGGGCGATCCGCCGGCTCGGCGAGGCGGTGGCCGCCACGCTCGACCTGGAGCGGCTGCTGACGCTGGCCCGGTCGGCCCCGCCGGTGCCGGGCGAGCCCTGGTCGCCGGACCCGGCGGACCCGCCCGGGGTGGCCGAGCCAGCCGGTTCGGCCGGGTCGGTGCCGGCCGGCGGGGCGGTGCCCCCGGTGATCGCGGTGGCCGGTGGGCCGGGCGGCGACTACGGCCCCGCCGAGACGGCCGAGCTGCTGCGGGCGGCCGGCGCCGAGGTGGTCCGCTTCGATCCGCTGCGCGACGAGGCGCTGCCCGCCGGGGCGGCCGCGCTGGTCGTCGGCGGCGGCCTCCCCGAGTCGTACGCGGAGCAGCTCTCCGCCAACCGCCGGCTCTGCATCGCGGTGGCGGAGCTGGCCCGCACCGGGCGGCCGGTGCTCGCCGAGGGCGCCGGCCTGCTCTGGCTGGCCCGGGAGCTGGACGGGCTGCCGATGTGCGGCGTGCTCGACGCGGTGGGTGCCAGCCGCGACGGCGTGGTGGTCGGCTACCGGGAGGCGACCGCCCGCACCGACAGCGTGCTCGCCCCGGCCGGGGCGACGGTGGTCGGCTACAAGGAGCACCGGGCGGTGCTCACCCCCCGGGCGGGGCAGGCCCCGGCGTGGAGCTGGGACGGCGGCGCGCCCGAGGGGTTCGTCTGGCGGGGCGTGCACGCCTCCCAGCTGATGGTGCACTGGGCCGGGCAGCCGGGGGTCGGGGCGCGGGTCGTCGCGGCGGCGCGGGCCGGCGCGGTGCTCGAGGCTCCGGCGTGACCGGTCCGGCGGCTCCCGGGTGACCTGCGGTGGACCGGGGCGTCAGCCGACGATGGCGTCGGAGGGCGGGGTGAACTGGCGGGCGGGCTGGCCCTTGAGGGCGTCGCGCAGGGTGTTCGCGACCGCCGCGATCGGGATCTGGGACTGACCGTCGCCGACCGCGTTGAACGGGTTGTCCGGGTCCGCGATGAAGCTCGCCGCCGCCAGCTCCGGCGTGTAGCCGACGAACCAGGCCGACCGGGTGCTGTCGGTCGTACCCGTCTTGCCGGCCACCGGCCGCCCCACCGTGCGCCGGACGCTGTCGGCGGTCGACCAGCCGCCGCAGCTGCCCTTCGCCGGGGTGTCGCCGGTCGGGCAGCGGGCGGCGTCGGTGGCGGCGCGGGCCGCGTCGGCGCTGACCACCTGCCGGCAGCGCGGCTTGGCGACCTCCCGCTCGATCCCGCCGGCGGTCGTGTAGGTGGCCGGGGTCCCGTCCCGCTCGCTGATGGACTGGACGGGCATCGCCTCGCAGTATCGCCCGTCGGCGGCGATCGTGGCGTAGGCGTTCGCCATCTCCAGCGGGGTGGCGTCGGAGACGCCCAGGGTGAACGCGCCCCACTTCCTGGCCTTGGCCGGCGACGCCTGCTCCCGGTCGACGTCGGTGCGCCAGCGCAGCCCGAGCTGCTCGGCGAGCCGGACGGCGGCGTCCGCCCCGATCTGCTCCTCCAGCTGGACGAAGTAGGTGTTCACCGACTTGCCGAACCCGGACCACATGGTCTGCCGGCCGGTCATCGCGCCGCTGGCGTTGGACGGGGCCCACCCGTCGTACACCTCGGAGCGGTACCGGTGCGGCGAGTCGTACGCGGTGGACAGCGGCATCCCGGCGTTGAGCGCGGCCAGCATCGGGAACATCTTGAACGTCGATCCGGCCTGATAGCCGGGCAGGTCGCCGCCGCCGAGCAGGGGCGCCACGGTGTTCGGGTAGTTCGCCTTCACCTTCGGCGACGCCTCCGGGTTGGAGCTGGGCCCGTTCTCGCTGACGTCCAGCGAGAAGGTGCGGTTCACCGCCATCGCCTTGATCCGCCCGGTGCCCGGTTCGGCGACGACGACGCCGTTGGCGAACGGGCTGCCGGTGTTCTCCTTCGCCCCGACGTTCTTCTCGGCCGCCGCCTGGATCTTCGGGTCGATGCTGAGCACGATCCGGTATCCGCCACGGCGTAGCTTGTCCATCCGTTCCAGCCGGTTCTCCCCGAACGCGGGTTGGGCGCTCCACCAGTTCTTCAGGTAGTCGCAGGCGAAGCCCCAGGTCTGGTAGTTCCCGGGCAGCGAGGCGCAGTCGTTGGGCGGGTCGGTGAGCTTGAGCCGGATCGGTTCGGCCTTCGCGGCGGTGGCGGCGTCCGGGCTGAGATAGCCGAGCTGCGCCATCCGGTCCAGCACGTAGTTGCGTCGATCCGTGGCGCCCTTCTGGTCGGAGCTGGCCGGGTCGTACTCGGAGGGGGATTTGACCAGGCCGGCGAGGGTGGCCGCCTCGACCGGGGTGAGGGTGGCCGGCGTCTTGGAGAAGAAGATCTGCGCGGCGGCGTAGATGCCGTACGCCCGGTGGCCGAAGTACGCCGAGTTGAGGTAGCGCTCCAGGATCTGCTCCTTGGTCAGCTCCTTCTCGATGTCCATCGCCATCCGCATCTCCTTGACCTTGCGCAGGCTGGTCTGCTCGGTGGCCGCCTGGACATCCTGCGGGGTCTTGGCGCTGTCCCGCAGGGTCATCCGGACGAACTGCATGGTCAGGGTCGACGCGCCCTGGGACACCCCGCCGGAGTGGGAGTTGGCCACGAAGGCGCGGACGGCGCCCTTCGGGTCGACACCCTGGTGCTGGTAGAAGCGGCTGTCCTCGGCGGCCACGATGGCCTGCTGGATGTGCGGGGACATGTCGGACAGTTTGGTGTAGCGCCGGTACTCCTCGTAGAACATCGTCAGCACGGTGCGGCCGTCCGGCGCGTACACGTAGGAGGTCTCGGCGGGCAGCGCGGTGCGCAGGATGTCGGCTTTCTGCTCCACTGCGTGTGCGGTGGCCTTGGCGCCGAGGCCGGTGACGGCGGCCAGCGGGTAGAGCGCGGCGGCGATCACGATGCCGGCGATCAGCCCGGCGCGCAGGAGAGGGACGAGACGGCCAGCGGAGGCAAGGGGTCGGTTGCTCACGGGGTCAAGTTATGACATTTCCGATTCATCTGTGAGAACAATTCATAAACCGGCGCCAGGTGACGTGGCCCACGCCGGGATGCGCTGTCCCGCGCGGCGGCTTCCCGGCAGGATCGCGGACATGCGTGCTCACCTGGTGCCGCCACCACCCACCCGGGACGAGCCGGACGCCACCGTCGAGGAGGACCCCGGTCCCGACCCCGGCCACCACGGTCCGGACCCCGGCCTGGACGGTCCGGACCCCGGCCACCACGGTCCCGGCCTCGGCCACCATGGGCCGGACCTCAGCCACCACGGGGACGCCGAGGTCGGCGACGGCCTGGTCGACCTCGCCGTCAACGTCCGCCGGGCCCTGATGCCGGACTGGCTGGCCGACCCGATCACCGCCGCCCTCGGCGAGCTGGCCGCGTATCCGGACCCCCGGCCCGCCCGCGCGGCCGTCGCGGCCCGGCACGGCCGTCCCCCGGAGGAGGTGCTGCTCACCGCCGGGGCGGCCGAGGGCTTCGTGCTGCTCGCCCGCGCCCTGACCGGTGCGCGCCGGCCGGTGGTCGTGCACCCCCAGTTCACCGAGCCGGAGGCCGCGCTGCGGGCCGCCGGGCACCCCGTCGAGCGGGTGCTGCTCGACCCCGCCGACGGCTTCCGGCTCGACCCGGCCCGGGTGCCCGCCGACGCCGACCTCGTCCTGGTCGGCAACCCCACCAACCCCACCTCCGTGCTCCACCCGGCCGCGGCCCTCGCCGCGCTGGCCCGCCCCGGCCGCGTCCTCGTCGTCGACGAGGCGTTCGCCGACACCACCACCGTGCCCGGCGTCGACGGCGAGCCGGAGTCCCTCGCCGGCCGGCGGGACCTGCCCGGTCTGGTCGTCGTGCGCAGCCTCACCAAGACCTGGGGGCTGGCCGGGCTGCGGATCGGCTACCTGCTCGGCGAGGCCCCGCTGCTGGCCCGCCTCGCCGCCGCCCAACCGCTGTGGGCGGTCTCCACCCCGGCGCTCGCCGCCGCCACCGCCTGCGCGTCCCCGGCCGCCGTCGCGGCCGAGCGCGCGATCGCCGCCGAGCTCGCCACCGACCGCGACCACCTGGTGACCTGCCTGTCGGCGCTGCCCGGGGTACGCGTCGCGGGCCGCCCGGCCAGCGCGTTCGTGCTGATCCACCTGCCCGGCGCGGCCGGCGTGCGGCAGCGCCTGCGCGAGCGCGGCTGGGCGGTACGCCGGGGCGACACGTTCCCCGGCCTCGGCGCAGACTGGCTGCGGGTGGCCGTGCGCGACCGGGTCACCACCGACGCGTTCGCGCAGGCGCTGGCGGAGATCCTGGAGGAATGATGCTGCACACCACGATCGCGGCGATCCGACCGCTCGACGAGCCGGCGATGGTCGCCGCCGGTGAACTCCACGGCCGGCTCACCAAGCCGGCCGGTTCGCTCGGCGTCCTGGAGGAGCTCTCCGTCCGGCTCGCCGGCCTGGCCTGCGCCTGCCCGCCGCCGCTGCCCGAGCCGGCCGCCGTGGCGATCTTCGCGGGCGACCACGGGGTGCACGCCCAGGGGGTGACCCCCTGGCCGCAGGAGGTCACCGCGCAGATGATCGGCAACTTCCTGGCCGGCGGGGCGGTGGTCAACGCGTTCGCCCGGCAGGTCGGCGCCTCGGTCACCGTCGTGGACGTCGGCGTCGCCACCCCGCTGCCGCCGGCCGTCCCCGCCGGCCCGGACGGCGCACCCGGCCCCGACGGCGGCCCCGCCGGCAGGCACGACCCGGGCGGCGCACCCGGCCTCTCGGGCGGCCCCGGCGGCGCACCCCGCCTCGTGGCGGCGAACGTGCGCCGGGGCACCCGCGACCTTGCCGTAACCGCCGCCCTCACCCGCGACGAGGCGCTCGCCGCCGTGGAGACCGGCATCCGGGTCGCCCGCGAGCTGATCGACGCCGGGGCTGGCATCCTGCTGACCGGGGACATGGGCATCGGCAACACCACCCCGGCCGCCGCCCTGGTCGCCGCGTTCACCGGCGTCGACCCCGCCGAGGCCACCGGCCGGGGCACCGGCGTGGACGACCCCACGTACGCCCGCAAGATCGGGGTGGTGCGGGCGGCGCTGGCCCGGCACGCCCCCGACCCGGCCGACCCGCTGGGCGTCCTCGCCGCCGTCGGCGGACTGGAGCACGCCGCCCTGGCCGGGCTGGTCCTCGGTGCCGCCGCCCGCCGGGTGCCGGTGCTCCTCGACGGGGTGATCGCGGTCAGCGCGGCGCTCGCCGCCGTCGCGTTCGCCCCGGACGCGGTCGGCGCGCTGGTCGCCGGGCACCGCTCCGCCGAGCCGGGCGCCACGGCGGGACTGCGCCACCTCGGGCTCGACCCGCTCATCGATCTCGGGCTGCGCCTCGGCGAGGGCACCGGCGCGCTGCTGGCCCTGCCCGTGGTCACCGGCGCGGTCCGGGTGCTGCACGAGGTGGCCACCTTCGACGCGGCGGGGGTGGCCGAGAAGTGAGCGCACCCAACCCGTACCCCCTGGGGTTGCGGCTGGCCGGCCGGCGGGTGGTCGTGGTGGGCGGGGGAGCGGTCGCCACCCGGCGGGTGCCGGCGCTGCTCGACGCCGGCGCGGACGTCCTGCTGGTCTCGCCGGAGCTGACCCCCGCGCTGCGCGCCCACGTCGACGCCGGCCGGCTGCACTGGGAGCCGCGCCGCTTCGCCCCCGCCGACCTGGACGGGGCCTGGCTGGTGCAGGCGGCCGTCGACGACCCGGTGGCCGCCGCGGCGGTCAGCGCCGCCGCGGCCGAGCGGCGGATCTTCTGCGTCCGGGCCGACGACCGGGCCGCCGCCACCGCGTGGACGCCGGCGGTCACCCGGCACGGCCCGGTCACGGTCGCCGTCCTCGGCGGCGGCGACCCCCGCCGCGCCATGACGGTCCGCGACGCCATCCGCACCCTCCTCGGTGCAAGGAAGGGCCCCCTGTTAACGGATTCGGTAGAGCAGGGGCGCCCTGTTGACACCACCACCCCCGTGCAGCGGCGCGGGCGGGTGGCGCTCGTCGGGGCCGGACCGGGCGACCCGGAGCTGATCACCGTGAAGGGGTGGCGGCTGCTCACCGAGGCCGACGTGGTGGTCGCCGACCGCCTCGTGCCGGGGCTCCTGCTCGACGAGCTGCGCGCGGGCGTCGAGCTGGTGGACGCGTCGAAGATCCCGTACGGGCCGTCGCGCGCCCAGGAGGAGATCAACCGGATCCTCGTCGACCGCGCCCTGACCGGGGCTTTCGTGGTGCGGCTCAAGGGCGGCGACCCGTACGTCTTCGGTCGGGGCGGTGAGGAGCTGCTGGCCTGCGCGGCGGCCGGGGTGCCGGTGACCGTGGTGCCCGGGGTGACCAGCTCGATCGCCGCGCCGGCGGCGGCCGGCGTCCCGGTGACCCACCGGGCGGTCGCGCACGAGTTCACCGTCGTGTCGGGGCACGTCGCGCCCGACTCGCCGGCCTCGCTGGTGCGCTGGGACGCCCTCGCGGGCCTGCGCGGCACGCTGGTGATCCTGATGGGGCTGAAGAATCTGGCCGCGATCACCGCGACCCTGCTGGCCCACGGCCGCCCCGCCGACACGCCGGCAGCCGTCGTGCAGGAGGGCACGACCGGCGGCCAGCGGGTGCTCCGTTCCACGCTCGGGGCGGTGGCCGCCGACGTGGTCGCCGAAGGGTTCCGGCCGCCGGCAGTGGTGGTCGTCGGCGACGTGGTGGGCGCGCTCGACGGCTGGCTCCCGCCCGGCGCCTGACCGGGCCCACACGTGCCGGGCGTTAGGAAGGGCCCCCTGCTATGCCGAAAGCGTTAACAGGGGGCCCTTCCTAACTCAGCGGTCACTGCTTGAGCATGTTGTCCAGCAGCAGGGCGCAGCGGATCAGGCCGAGGTGGCTGTACGCCTGCGGGTGGTTGCCCAGCCCGCGCTCGGCCAGCGGGTCGTACTGCTCGGGAAGCAGCCCCGTCGGGCCCGCCGTGTCGACCATCTGGGCGAACAGCTCCTCCGCGTCGGTGCGGCGGCCGGTGCGCAGGTACGCCTCGATCAGCCACGCCGTGCAGATGTGGAAGCCGCCCTCGCGCCCGGGCAGGCCGTCGTCCCAGTGGTAGCGGTAGACGACCGGGCCGCTGCGCAGGTCGGCCTCGATGCGCAGCACGGTGGACAGGAAGCGCGGGTCGTCGCCGGGGAGCAGGCCCGACAGGCCGATCCACAGCGAGGAGGCGTCCATGTCCTCGTCGCCGTACGCGACGCTGTAGGCCTCCACGTCGGCGTGCCAGCCGTACTCCAGCACGTTGGCGCCGATCCGGTCGCGCAGCTCCACCCACTCCGGCCGGTCCTCGCCGCCGTGCTGCCGGACCACGTGCAGCGCCCGGTCGACGGTCATCCAGCACATCACCTTCGAGAAGATGTGGTGCCGAGGGGGGAGGCGGGCCTCCCAGATGCCGTGGTCGGGCTCGTGCCAGCGGCGGCGGACCGCCTCGACCATGTTCTCCAGCACCCGCCACTCGTCCTCGCGGACGGAGCCTCGGGCATCGGCGACCGCGGCGATGAGGTCGGCGATCGGGCCGAACACGTCGAGCTGGAGCTGGTGGTTGGCGAGGTTGCCGACCCGCACCGGCCGGGAGCCGGCGTAGCCGGGCAGGGTGTCGATGACCGCCTCGGCGCCCAGCTCGTAGCCGTCGACGGTGTAGAGCGGGTGCAGCCGCTCCGGGTGCCCGCCGGTGCGCTCGATGCAGCCGTCCACCCAGCGCAGCAGCCCCTCGGCCTCCTCGGTGGAGCCGAGGTCGACCAGCGCCCGCGCGGTCATCGCCGCGTCGCGCAGCCAGCAGTATCGGTAGTCCCAGTTGCGGACGCCGCCCAGCTCCTCGGGCAGTGACGTGGTGGCCGCCGCGAGGATCGAGCCGGTGGCCTCGTGGCAGAGGCCACGCAGGGTCAGCGCGCTGCGGGCGACCAGGTCGCGGGCGGTGGTGGGCAGCCGCAGCGAGGCCACCCAGTCCTTCCACGGCTGCTCGGCGGCGGCCTGCCGCTCGTGGACCGTCAGCCGGTGGTGCTCCAGGCTGTGCGTGCCGAAGCGCAGCTCCAGCACCACCTGACCGCCGGCGGCGGAGAGGTCGACGACGGCCTTCGCCGTCTCGTACCCGCCGTCGTTGCTGACCGTCCACTCCACGCCGGGGGAGTAGAGCGCGATGGGCTCGTTGGAGCCGAGCACCAGCAGCCCGTCGCCGACCGGCTGGAGCTGCGTGGCGACCTGGCCGAACTCGGGCCGAGGGGCGAACTCCACCCGGACCTTCCCGGCGCCGGTGAGCACCCGCACCAGGGCGGAGTCGCCGGTGACGACGGCCGGGCCGTCGGGGGTGGTCTCCCGGGCCGGCTTGTCCAGCCAGTCGGTGACGGTGAGGCCCGACCAGCGGGTCTCCACGGTCATCGTGCCGGAGCGGTAGCGCTGGCCGAGCGGGATGCCGCCGCGCTCGGGGGCGACGCTGAAGTGCCCGGCGGGCCCGCCGCCGACCAGGTCGGCGAAGATCGCCGCCGAGTCGGGCTTGGGGTGGCAGAGCCAGGTGACCTTGGCCTCGGGGGTGAGCAACGCGACCGTACGCCCGTTGGCGAGCATCGAGTGCCGCTCGATCGGGACGGCCCGTTCCCCGAACAGCCAGTGCCGCCGGGTCTCCAGCAGCAGGCCCAGCGCCCGGGCGGCCTCGATCGGCTCGCCGACCCGGTAGTCCGCCTTCGTCTCGCCAGGGCCGATCTTGATGCCCATGTCGGGGCCGTGCAGGTTGCCGAACGCGTTCTCGTCGGTGACGTCGTCGCCGATGAACAGCACGGCGCTGGCCGAGAGCTGGGTGCGGAGCTGGTCGACGGCGGTGCCCTTGTGGGTCGCCACCACGGACAGCTCGATGACCTCCTTGCCCTGGGTGACGGTGACGCCGTCCCAGGTGGCGGGGCCGGTGCGGACCGCGTCGATCGCCGCGGCGGCGATCTGCGGGTCGACCCCGCGGGTGTGCACGGCGACGCTGGCGGGTTTGCGCTCCAGCCGGACGCCCGGGTGGGCGGCGGCGACTTCGCGCAGCGCGTCGCGCAGCCGGGTGCGCACGGCGATCAGCTCGGGGGAGAGCCGCTCGACGAAGCCGATGTCGAACTCGGAGCCGTGGCTGCCGACCAGGTGCACCTCGCTGGGCAGCCGGGAGAGCGCGGCCAGGTCGCGCAGCGCCCGGCCGGAGACCACGGCGACGGTGGTCTGCGGCAGCGCGGCGAGCGCGCGGACGGCGGCGACCGACTCGGGCAGCGGCACGGCCTTGCTCGGGTCCTCCACGATCGGCGCGAGGGTGCCGTCGTAGTCACAGGCGACGAGGAGCTGCGGAACGCGGGCTATCCGCCCGATGGCCGACCGCAGCTCCGGATCCAGCACTCCCGCGGCCGGGGCCGCCCCGTCGTGGACGGACGTGTTCACGCAACCTCCGAATCAGGCACACCGAGCTCGGTGAGGAACGACTTCGCCCAGTGCCCCACGTCGTGGGTACGTAGGTGGCGCTGCATGACCCGCATGCGGCGACGGGCCTCGGGCTTCTCCACGTGCACGGCCTTGAGCAACGCGTCCTTGACCGCGTCCGGGTCGTGCGGGTTACACAGGAACGCCTGGCGCAGCTCTGTCGCGGCGCCGGCGAACTCACTGAGCACGAGCGCGCCGCCCTGGTCGGCGCGCGATGCCACGTACTCCTTGGCCACCAGATTCATTCCGTCTCGCAGCGGGGTCACCATCATCACGTCGGCGGCCACGTACATCGCCGCCAACTCACTGCGACTGTACGACTGATGCAGATAATGCACCGCCGGCACGCCGACCCTGCCGAATTCGCCATTAATCCGGCCAACCTCGCGCTCGACCTTGACCCGTAGGGCCTGGTAGTGCTCCACCCGTTCCCGGCTCGGCGTGGCCACTTGCACCATAACCGCGTCCGGAACTGTCAACTTTCCGTCAGCAAGAAGTTCGCGGAAGGCCTTGAGCCGGAGCTCGATGCCCTTCGTGTAGTCGAGCCGGTCGACGCCCAGAATGATCGTCTTCGGGTTGCCCAGCTCCTCGCGGATCTGCTTGGCCCGGGCCTGGATCGCCGGGTCCTCGGCCAGCCGCTCCATCTCCTTGGTGTCGATGGAGATGGGGAACGCGCCCGCCTTCACCTGGCGGCCGTCGACCTGGATCATCTGCCCCTCGTAGCGCAGCCCGAGCAGGTGCCGGGCCAGCCGGACGAAGTTCTGCGCGGCCAGCCGCTGCTGGAAGCCGATCAGGTCCGCCCCGAGCAGCCCGCGCAGGATCTCGGTGCGGAACGGCATCTGCATGAACAACTCGATCGGCGGGAACGGGATGTGCAGGAAGAAGCCGATCCGCAGGTCGGGGCGCAGCTCACGGAGCATCGCGGGGACGAGCTGGAGCTGGTAGTCCTGCACCCAGACCGTCGCGCCGTCGGCCGCGACCTCCGCTGCGGCCTCCGCGAACCGCGCGTTGACCAGCCGGTACGCCTCGCGCCAGCGCCGCTTGTACGCCGGTGTCTCCACCGCGTCGTGGTAGAGCGGCCAGATCGTCGCGTTCGACTGGCCCTCGTAGTAGCGCTCCAGTTCGTCGGCGCTCAGCGGCACCGGGTGCAGCCCGATGCCCTCCAGGTCGAACGGCTCGGGGGCGGGGCCGGTGCCGCCGGCCCAGCCGACCCAGGTCCCCTGGTGCTCGGCGAGGACGGGGTGCAGGGCGGTGACGAGGCCACCGGGGCTGCGTCGCCACTGCCGCCCCTCGGGGGTGTTCACCTCGTCGACCGGTAGTCGGTTCGCCACTACGACAAAGGAACTACGGACGGTCACGTTCGGCCACCTCCGGGTGCTGACGGGTCCACCGCGATGAGCGTACTGAGCGTAGCTGCGGCGTCTGGGGCCCCGTGCCGGAGTTACCTACCCTTCCCCCGCAGGCCGAACCGTGAAGGTGATCACGTCGCCCCGCCCGGCTCACAGATCGATGATCGGCCACTCCTTGGGCAGGATCTCGCCCAGGGGTTCGCGCCGGTCCGTCATGATCGGCGTCGTCGCGCGGGCGGCCTCCATCGCCGCCTGCGCCAGGTCCATGCTTCCCAGGGCTCGCGACCAGCCCCCGAGGACCGCGCACATGTCGTGCTCGACGGGCGTGACGACCACCTGTTCGAGGTCGCCGAGGATGTCCAGGAGCGGCCAGCCGTCGCTGGTCACCTGCCGGTACGCGGCGGCCAGGCAGAGGGCGGGGACGACCACGACCTGGAGCTTGTCCGCGACCTTGGCGATCTGCTCGCCGACCGCCTCGGTCCCTTCGGAGTAGGCGAGGAGGCAGGGCGTGTCGAGCACCAGGCCGGCCTCGCTCACGAGGCCAGCCGTCCGCGCGAAGCCTCGCCCAGCAGCGCCGCCGCCTTGGCCCGCAGCTCGGGCGTGATCTTCGCCTGTGCCTCGTCGAGCCGCTGCCCGGCCTGGGTGAGGCCCGCCTCGGTCAGCCGGAAGCCGACCTGCCGCAGTGCCCGACGGGTGCGCTCCCCGGCCATCCGTTGCCGGACGCTCTCGGTGATGAACGCCGAGACGTTCGGCTCCTCGGCCAGTCGCTCCGCCACGTCGTCGGGGACGCTGATGGCGATCTTCTTGGTCATACCGCGAAAGCTAGCTGGTTATACCGGTTGGGGCAAGGTGGCGCGCCGACGTACTGCCCGGGCGGGGTGATGTGGGCGCAGCCCGGCGTACCTGTCAGGATTGCCGGTGGCGTGCGTCGTGGCCGGCTCCCGGCCGGCGGCGGCGAGCGGCCCACGGAGCCCGCGCCCGCATCCCTGAAGCGTCGAGATCAGCAACCAACGGAGGTAGCCCGCACCGTGGCCCAGTTCATCTACGTCCTGGAAAAGGCGCGCAAGGCGCACGGCGACAAGGTCGTGCTCGACAACGTGACGCTGAACTTCCTGCCGGGGGCCAAGATCGGTGTGGTCGGCCCGAACGGTGCCGGCAAGTCCAGCCTCCTCAAGATCATGGCAGGGCTGGACAAGCCGAGCAACGGCGATGCCCGGCTGATGCCCGGCTACACCGTCGGCATGCTCGCCCAGGAGCCCCCGCTCAACGACAGCAAGACCGTGCTCGGCAACGTCGAGGAGGCGGTCGCCGAGACCAAGGCCAAACTGGACCGGTTCAACGCCATCGCCGAGCAGATGGCCACCGACTACTCCGACGCGCTGATGGAGGAGATGGGCCGGCTCCAGGAGGAGCTGGACCACCTCGACGCCTGGGACATCGACTCCAAGCTCGAACTGGCCATGGACGCGCTGCGCTGCCCGCCGCCGGAGGCCGACGTCACCCAGCTCTCCGGTGGCGAGCGGCGCCGGGTCGCGCTGTGCAAGCTGCTGCTGGAGGCCCCCGACCTGCTGCTGCTCGACGAGCCCACCAACCACCTGGACGCGGAGAGCGTCTCCTGGCTGGAACAGCACCTGGCCAAGTACGCCGGCACCGTCATGGCGATCACCCACGACCGGTACTTCCTCGACAACGTGGCGAACTGGATCCTGGAGCTGGACCGCGGCCGGACCTACCCGTACGAGGGCAACTACTCCACCTACCTGGAGAAGAAGGCCGCCCGGCTGGCCGTCGAGGGCCGCCGCGACGCCAAGATGAAGAAGCGGCTCACCGAGGAACTGGAGTGGGTCCGCTCCAACGCCAAGGCCCGGCAGACCAAGTCCAAGGCCCGCCTCGACCGGTACGACGAGATGGCCACCGAGGCGGAGAAGACCCGCAAGCTGGACTTCGAGGAGATCCAGATCCCGCCGGGCCCGCGCCTGGGCAGCACGGTGATCGAGGCCAACCACCTCAGCAAGGGCTTCGGCGACCGGCTGCTGATCGACGATCTGTCCTTCTCGCTGCCGCGCAACGGCATCGTCGGCATCATCGGCCCCAACGGCGTCGGCAAGACCACCCTGTTCAAGACCATCGTCGGGCTGGAGCAGCCGACCGGCGGCGAGGTCCGGGTGGGCCCCACCGTCTCGCTGTCGTACGTCGACCAGAACCGGCAGGGCCTGGACGGCGACAAGACGGTCTGGGAGGTCGTCTCCGACGGGCTCGACTACCTGATGGTCGGCAAGGTCGAGATGCCGTCCCGGGCCTACATCGCCGCGTTCGGGTTCAAGGGGCCCGACCAGCAGAAGCCGACCAAGGTGCTCTCCGGTGGCGAGCGCAACCGGCTCAACCTGGCGCTGACCCTGAAGATCGGCGGCAACGTCATCCTGCTCGACGAGCCGACCAACGACCTGGACGTCGAGACGCTGTCCAGCCTGGAGAACGCGCTGCTGGAGTTCCCCGGCTGCGCCGTGGTCATCTCCCACGACCGGATGTTCCTGGACCGGGTCGCCACCCACATCCTGGCCTGGGAGGGCGACGACGAGAACCCGGCGAAGTGGTTCTGGTTCGAGGGCAACTTCGACGCGTACGAGAAGAACAAGGTCGACCGGCTCGGGGCCGAGGCGGCCCGCCCGCACCGGGTGACGTACCGCAAGCTCACCCGCGACTGAACATGGCGGACCGCTTCGTCTACCACTGCACCCTGCGCTGGTCCGACCTGGACGCGTACGGCCACGTCAACAACTCGCGCTTCCTCACCCTCTACGAGGAGGCGCGGGTGGCGTTGATGTTCGCCGGCGGCCGGGCGTGGGGGGTGGGCTCGTTCGCCGACGGGGTCGTCATCCGCCGGCACGAGGTCGACTACCTGCGCCCGGTCGACTACGCGCTGGGCCGCGCCACGGCCGAGGCCGCCCCCACCGTCCGGATCGAGCTGTGGGTGGAGGAGATCCGGGCGTCCCGGTTCACCGTCGCCTACGAGCTGTACGACGGCGACACCCTCGCCAGCACCGCCCGCTCGGTGCTGGTCCCGTTCGACCTGACCGCGCAGCGGCCCCGGCGGATCACCGACGAGGAGCGGGCCTTCCTGCTGTCGTACGCCCCCGGCGGCGCGGCCGGGGGGCCGGCGTGAGCGACGCCCCGGCGCGCCCACAGCGCCCCGGCCCGGCCGCCGGCGGCCCTGATCCGGCCGCTACGGGCCCTGGCCCGGCCGGCGGGCACGGGCTGACCGGCGGCTCTGGCCCGGCCGGCGGGCACGGGCTGACCGGGGTGGCCGACGCGGGCGCGTTCCTGGCCCGGCTGGTGCGGCTCGACCCGGCCGCGCCGGTCCGGCTGCGCCCGGCTGGACCGGCGACCCCGCCCGGTTCCCCCGCCGGGGATCGGCCCGCAGCCGGCGACGGGTCGGCTCCCACGCCGGTGGGTGAGCCGGGCGCGGCGGCCGGCCGGACGGCGCTCTGGGCCCGGCTGCCGTGGGGCGTGCTGGCCGTGCGGACGGTGGCCGGGACGGGCTGCGGTGACGTCACGGTGGCCGCCCGGGACCTGCTGGCCGCGCTGTCGTCCGGCGTGGGCGACCTGCCCACGCGGCGGGACGCGCAGTGGCGCTGGCCGCTGCCGCCGCCGGCGAGCCGGTCGGTGGAGCTGCTGCCGGCCGGGGAACTGTGGCGGATCGCCGAGGCGGCGGCCGGCACGCTGCGGGAGGCCGCCGCGCACGGGGTGGCCGGCCGGGCGGTGGGGCAGCGGGCGCTGCGGGACGCGCTGCTCGACCACGTCGCGGTGATGGTCACCCCGGACGACCCGCCCGGCCCCCCGGTCGAGATCGCCCAGCGGCTGGTCCAGGGGCTGGTGCGGATGGGCTTCCTGGGCCGCCGCGGCAGCGCCAGCGGGGCCGCCGTGAGCCCCGGTGCGGGTTCCGGGGACGGCGATGTTCAGGTGAGGACGGCCGGCCGATGGGTCGGTCTGGTGGGACCATACGGAGCCGTGTGGTCGCAGAAGGTCGCGGATCTCGGCATTATGCCGCTCGGGAGTCATCCGAAAGTATGACCGGTGGTCATTCTTCTGGGCCGGGGCTGTCGTTGGGGGGATGCCACAACCCGGCTGTCCGGGTACCGTCCATCCTCGGATCCAACGCACCGTAGGCGGCTGGATCCGCTGGGGAGTGAGGTGCGCGAGCGATGCCGTGGTGGTCATGGCGCCCCGGTCCCGCCATTGGCGGCGAACCGGAAACTCGAAGCGGGATCACAGTGGACAGCACCGTCCGGGTCGGACCACCGGCCCCACGTCAACCGGGCGACGACTGCCCGTCCGTCGACCGGCCGATGATCGCCGACATGTCGGCCACCATCGTGCCGGTCACCCTTCGCCGGGTCTGCGACGCGCTCGATCTGCTGGACGTGCGCTACCTGGCCGACGGCGACGGCAACCTGCTGGCCATGTGGGAGCGGCACGCGGTGCTGGTCACCCTGGAGGGGCCCGAGGACGAGATCCTGGTGATGCGGGCCCGTCCGCACGCGACGGTCCCACCGGACTGGGCCGACCGGGCCTACCGGGTGGTCAACGAGTGGAACCACACCCGCCGGTTCTGCAAGGCCTACATCGGCGACCCCACCGAGCGGGGGCAGCTGCCCATCTACGCGGAGCTCCAGGTGCCGCTCGGGGCCGGGGCGCACGACGCGCTGCTGGTGGAGATGCTCGACTGCGGGGCCGCGGTGGCCACCACCTTCGTGGACTGGCTGCACGACGAGGGCGCCCTGCTCTGATCCGGGCGATCCCCGCCCGGGCCGCCGACGGCGACCCGGGCGGCGGCGTCAGGCCGGGCCGGCCGGGTCCTCCATGACGTTCACCATGAAGTACGCGGCCCGCTCCAGATAGTCCCAGAGCGCGGTGGCGATCTCCGGCGACAGCTCCAGCCGGTCCACGGCCCGGCGCATGTGGTGCAGCCAGGCGTCCCGCTCGGCGGCACCGATCCGGAACGGGGCGTGCCGCATCCGCAGCCGGGGATGCCCCCGCTGGGCGGAGTAGGTGTTGGGGCCGCCCCAGTACTGCATGAGGAACAGCGTCAGCCGGTCGGCGGCGGGGCCCAGGTCCTCCTCCGGATACATCGGCCGCAGCAGCGGATCGGTGGCGACCCCGGCATAGAACTCGTCCACCAGCTTGCGGAAGGTGGGTTCGCCGCCGACGGCCTCGAAGAGGGTCGCGGCACGCTCGGACTCACCGGTGGGATTCACCGTTCCATCCTGCCAGGTGTGGCCGGAACCGACGGGGGCGTACCGGCCGGGTACGCTGCCGACCTCGTCACAGCGCGGGTCGCGGCGGTCCGGCGCGGGTCGCGGGGGCTGTGGGTGGGTCGCGAGGGCTGTGGGTGGGTCAGCTCACCGCCTGGCTGGCCCGGCCGCGTTCGCCGGGCGTGCCCCCCTCGGGTCCGTCGCCCGGGGCGGCGGGCCGGGGCCGGGGCTCGCCGGGGCCGGCCGGTGCCGTCGCATCGGCGTTGCCGGCGGCCTCGACCGCCGCGTCGATCGCCGCCCGCGTCGGCCAGGCTGCGGCGGTGAGCAGCATCAGCAGTACGCCGGCCGCGCTCCACCCGCCGACCACCACCGGGATCGGGAAGCGCTCGGCGAGCAGGCCGGTGGCCAGCACCGCGAGGCCCTGGATCACCTGGACACCGGTGGCCATCACGCCGAACGCCCTGGCCCGGTAGCCGTTGGGCAGCGCGCGGACGAAGAGGCCGTTGGCGACCGGGAGCAGCCCGGCGACCGCGAAGCCGCACAGGCCGGCGAGCAGCGCCACCACCAGCGGCGGCGGGTCGAGCAGCGACGGCACCAGGACGAGCGGGGCGAGCACCGCCAGCGGCCGGATCAGCACGAGCCGGCGGGCCGGGGCGACCGCCCTGCCGACCAACAGCCCACCCAGGATGAAGCCGACGGGGTTGGCGGCCATGATCACGGCCTGGGCGGCGCCGCTGTCCAGGCCGTCGTCGACGCCCTCGCGGGCCCAGGCGGCGGCCAGCCCCTCCGGCACGATGGAGAAGAGCATGGCGCTGAAGACCAGCAGGGCGATCGCCCGCAGCACCGGGGTGCCGAAGACGATCCGGAAGCCGTCGCCGGTCTCCCGCAGCAGGTGGCTGCGGTGGGCGCTGGTCATCGCCGGCGGCCGATCCTGGACGCCGAAGCGGACCAGGACCGCCGAGAGGGCGAACGTGGCCGCGTTGACCAGCAGGGCGAGGGTCGGGTCGAACGCGGCGAGGGCCGCGCCGATGAGATAGCCGAGCACCTGGGCGGCCTGGCCGGTGCTGCTGTTGAGCGAGAGCCCGACCACCAGTCGGTCGCCGGTCAGGATGAGCGGCATCAGCGCCGACCGGGCGGCCTGGCTGGGCGGGTTGGCCAGGGTGGTCGCGAAGAGCAGGCAGAGGATCAGCCACGGCTCGTTGCCCGGGATGGCGACCAGCACCATCAGGACCATCCGGATCAGGTCACACGCCACCATCACCGAGCGGTAGCGGTAGCGCTCGGCCAGCGTGGCCAGCAGCGGGCCGCCGATCAACCAGGGCAGGAAGCTGACCGCGAACGCGGCGGCGGAATAGGCCACGGAGTGCGTCTCGCGGTAGACCAGAACCGTGACAGCGGCCTTGGCGATGAAGTCGCCGATCCAGGAGAGCGCGCTGGCGGTGAAGACCGCCCTGTACTCCTGCTGGGCGAACACCTCGCGGAAGGTGGCCGGCCCTTCCTGGGAGGGTCGCTCGTCGGACACCGTGGCCTCCATCGTTCCCACGGTTGGCCACTCGTGATGGCCTGACCGGGAACCGTCGTCAGATCTACGGATCAGCGAGACGTGATCACGCTCCGGCAGGTGGCGTGCGTACCGGATTCTGCCCGATCGTCTGACAACTAGCTAGGGCGAACGGATTGATCGTCGCATCTCCGACTGAACGAACGGACGATACCCGAGGGGCTGCGCGGTCCGCGACCCCTGGATTCTCGGCCAGCGAAACCACAGGTCATCGACGGTTCTCGGTGGCTGCGGCGGCGGCGCAGCTGGCTGCGGTGGTGGTCACCCGGCAGCGGTGGTGGTGGAAGAGGATCAGGTGGCCCCGCCCTGGCCGGTCGCCGTGTCGTCCGTGGCCCGCAGCGGGATGCCCGGGTAGAGGCGGGCGGCGGCGATCTTGGCGGTGATGCCCGAGTTCTCCAGCGCCTCCGCGAGCCGCCGGCGCAGCTCCCGGCCCACCGCGAACTGCCCGTCCGCGGTGGTCTTCACCACCGTACGGATCACCGCGCCGTCCACGGTCATCTGCTCGACGCCCAGCACGTCGGGCTCGTCCACGATCTCCGGCGCCAGCTCCGGGTCCAGGGCCACCGACGCGGCGGCCGTCCGCAGCACCGCCGTTGCCTCCTCGGTGCCGGCGAACCCGATCGGCAGGTCCACCACGACCAGCGCCCACCCCTGGCTCTTGTTGCCCACCCGGACGATCTCGCCGTTGCGGATGTACCAGAGCACGCCCCGGCCGTCGCGGACCGTGGTGACCCGCAGGCCGACCGACTCCACCACGCCCGTCGCCTCGCCCAGGTCCACCGTGTCGCCCACGCCGTACTGGTCCTCGACCAGCATGAACAGGCCGGCGATCAGGTCCTTGACCAGGCTCTGCGCGCCGAAGCCGAGCGCCACGCCGGCGATGCCCGCGCTGGCCAGCAGCGGCGCCAGGTCGAAGCTGAACTCCCGCAGGATCATCAGCAGCGCGATGCCGAAGACGAACGCCGTGACCATGCTGCGCAGCACCGAGCCGATGGCCTCGGCCCGCTGCCGGCGCCGCTCGGGGATGAATTCCCCGGGCTCGTGGGCGGTGGTCGGCACCCGTTCGCGCAGCGGGCGCAGCAGTGTGGGCACCCCGTCGGCGGTGGTCCGGACCAGTCGCTTGATCATCCGGTGCAGCGCCCACCGGGCGAGGAAGGCCAACGCGAGGATCAGCAGCACCCGCAGCGGCTTGAGCAGGATCCAGTAGCTGCCCTCCGCGAACCAGGCCGAGCCACTCGTCTCGTACAGCCACTCGCAGGAGGTGCTGCCCTGGCAGTCCGCGCCCGGCGAGGCGCTCGGGGAAGCGCCGGGGGCCACGGCGGCGGGCACAGTGTCGGCCACGGCGGCGGGGAGGGCGGCGAGGAACAGGCTGGGGGCGCTCACCCTGCCTTCGTACCTCACCGCCCGCGACCGGCCGGCGGCGGGGCGCGCTCGACGCCGTTGCTGTCAGCGTCGTGGCGAAGAAGTGGCGCAGGTAGTGGAAGGTTCCTTCCCTTGGGCCAGCCCAGCCCGCAGCCGACCGCCAGGTCTCCCACAGCTCAGGCTAGTACCGATCGGTGATCAGCTTCCCGGTCAAGGGCGGGCCTGCGGCCCGCCGCCGTGCGCCGGGGCGCGCGTGCGGCCTTCGGCCGGTCAGGCCCCGGCGCACGGCGTACCGAGAGAACCGATGACAGCAGCCGCCGCCGACCAGTCGACCAGGTCATCGCGGCGTTCGGCGAAGCCTTGCGTCATCTCCGCTGCTCAGCCGTAGCAGGTGGACCACTGCCGCAGCGTCCGGGGCGGGCTGTCCCGAGTCCGCCTGAACCTGGATCTTCACCGCCCGTGCCGCAGGGGCGGCCAGCGTTCCTGAGCACGCCATCACGGCGAGGGGCAGGGGGATCCGCGGCCAGCGCTTCGAGGTGGCTTCCCGCTTCACGGCAGGCACCCTAGTGATCTTGGGTCGACTTGATCAAATCCAGCAATCGGCTTCAATGTGAGTGCATGATCATCGGGCGCGGATCCGGCCCAACCGAGCGTGAAAAGGGGCGTAGAACATCGAGAGATGTTGAGGGCTCCCGCCCTGCTCAGGGACCGGATCTGTCCGTTTCCGGGTGATGCCTGGGCGGTGTCAGACATTAGTACGTGCAATCCGGGGCCTTATCAGGGACGATTGGCGCAACGGACGTCGGTGATCCCGCCGACGCCGGCGTCGTTCCGCCCTGCGCGGGGCACGCCCGGCGTGCCAGCGGTGGGAGCGGCTGGACCGGGAGGGTGAGCTCGATGCCTGACATACGACCCACGGTGGGCTCCGGCGCGCTGGTTCTCAACGCCACCTACGAGCCGCTGTGTGTCGTGTCGGTGCGCCGCGCCGCCATCCTCGTGCTCTCCGCCAAGGCCGTTTGCGTCGCCGACGGCGAGGGCATCCTGCACAGCGCCCGCGACGCGCTCCCGGTGCCCTCGGTGGTCCGGCTCACCCGGTTCGTCCGGGTGCCCTACCGCGCCCACATCGGGCTCTCCCGGCGGGCGATCTTCGCCCGGGACGGCTGGCGGTGCGCCTACTGCCGGGGCCCCGCCGAGACCATCGACCACGTCTTCCCGCGCAGCCGGGGCGGCCGGCACGCCTGGGAGAACGTGGTGGCCGCCTGCGCCCGGTGCAACCACACGAAGGGCGACAAGACCCCGGCCGAGCTGGGCTGGCGGCTGCACGCGCCGCCCGCGGTGCCGAAGGGGACGGTCTGGCGGGTGCTCGGGCACCGGGTCCCGGATCCACGCTGGGCGGACTGGCTCGACCTGCGCGAGGCCGAGGCCGAGGCGGCCGCCTGAGCCATACGCCGCGGCGACCGCGTCCCGCGCCGGCTCCCGTCCCGCGCCGGCACCGTCAGTCGGGGCGGGCCTTCACGAGGGACGCGTACACCACCACGTTGTCGGCGTACCCCGTCTCGCCGCCGACCCACGCGCCGCCGCAGGTGATCAGGCGCAGCCCCGGCCGGCTGAAGTCGCCGTAGACCTCGTCCACCGGGAGCCGGGCCTTGGCGTAGCGCCGCACCTCGTCGACCTCGAAGATCGCCACGGAACGGTCGGCCCGACGTACCTCGACCCGGTCGCCGGAACGCAGCTGCTTCAGCTCGTGGAAGACCGCCGGCCCGGTCCGGGTGTCGACGTGGCCGACGATCACGGCCGGACCGTACTGGCCGGGGGTCGGGCCCTGGTCGTACCAGCCGGCCTCCTGGGCGCGGTCGGCGTCGGGCGCCCCGATGCTGCCGTCCGGGGCGATGCCCACGTCGTGCACCGGGGCGTCGAGGCCGATCGGCTCGCTCGCGATGCCGACCGGACGGCTGGCCGACAGCACCGGGAACCCCTTCGGCGGGGGCCGCAGCCCGGCGATGAAGCGGTCCGGCAGGAGGCTGTGCCCCGTCACCCGTTCGACGCCGAGCATCGCCACGATGAGCACCATCAGGGTGGCGACGAACAACACCGGGTATCCCGGCCCCTGACGGGTCGCCCGCCGCCAGCGTCCGGCGGCCGTACCGGATCGGCCCGTCGTCCCGGCGGGCACCCGGCGTCCGGTCGTGGGGTGGCCGGTCGTGGGGTGGCCGGGCGGCCCCACGGTGGTGACGCTGGCCGAGAAGGCATGTCGGGCCGCCCGCGCGAACCGGCCGCAACCCCGGGCCACGAGCCGGGCCGCCGCCCGGGCCCGCCCCCGCCGGGCCCGGTCCCGCCGGTCGTGCTTGCGTCGGGTCGTGACGTCGGCGCGGGTACGTCGGGCCATGACGGCTCCCGGTCAGGACCGCGTCCCGGTCTGCCGGCGGGAGCCGAACGCCCCGAACCCGGCCGCGACGGCCGCCGCCACCAGGCCGCCGACCAGCAGCAGCGAGCCCGTGCCCCGGCCCTCGCCGGCCGTGCCGCCGGCACCGGTGTTCGGGCCCTTGCTCGGCTGCGTCATGTTCAGCACGGTGAGCGTGGTGGTCGCGGTGCCGCCGTTGGCGCAGCGCAGCTCGACGGAGTAGTCGCCGGCCTGCTTGTCGCCGGGGATGGTGACCGCCCCGGTCAGGAAGCCGTTGTTCGGCCGGAGCACGACCCGCCCGAACGCGTCGGACTGCACGTCGGCCTGACGGTTGTTGTCGTTGTCGCAGCTCGCCCGGATGTCGACCCGGGTGCCGGCCTGCGCGCTGTTCGGGGTGACCTCGATGAACGTGTTCTCCCCGGCCCGGGCCGGCGCACCGGCGGCCAGGACGAACGCCCCGATCACGCCGATCACGGTCAGCGCGGCCCGTACGGTCAGCACGGCCCGCGTGGCGTGCGTCGCCGGGCGGGCCGTGGCACGCGTGGCATGTGCGGCCGGGCGGGCCGTTGCCCGCGCGGCGTGCATGGCCGGACGGGCGCGGTGTGACGCGGTGAGCCCCCGCATTGTTCCCCCCTCCCGGTGCCGGGCACCGGAATCCTCCCCGGGACAAGTCCGCCCTGCATTCCCCCTGGCACCGGGGCAAACCCCGCCGCACGGGCGCCGCCGCAGGCCGGCGCGGCGGGTCTGGAGGCGTTAGGAGGGGGCCCTTCCTATGCAGAAAGCGTTAACAAGGGGCCCTTCCTTACAAGCGGGTGACGGGGTGCCAGGCCAGGGGGGTGGAGAGGACCATCGTGCTCGACGGCTGGCCGTACGGGGCGAGCCGGTCGATCACCCGTTCGAAGTCCCCGATCGAGCCGGCCGCGACCCGCAGCACGCTGCACGCGTCGCCGGTGATCCGGTGGATCTCCATGATCTCCGGCCAGCCCGGCACGTCCGGGTCGTTGAGGATGCAGCGCGACCCGTAGCAGGACATCCGGATCAGGGCGACCACGGTGCGGCCGGCCCGGGCCAGGTCGACGTGGGCGTGGTAGCCGGATATCACCCCCGACTCCTCCAGTCGGCGGACCCGCTCGGCCACGGCCGGCGGCGACAGGTGCACCCGGCGGGACAGCTCGCTGAACGAGAGCCGGGCGTCAGCCTGGAGTTCGCGCAGCAGCGCCCAGTCCATGTCGTCCACGCGTGACCTTCCTTCCCAAAACCCCGATGGGCGGTTCGCCTTTGCCTTCGTAGGTCGAAGGGCGATAGTGCCGTCGAATCGGCATTCCGTTCGGCCCGTCGACCGGGGCACCATGACGCTACCCGGCTGATGGAGGAGACGACAGGTGGAGCAGACGGACCTGCGGACGCCCGCGCCGGCCACGGCGGTCCGTCCGGCGACCCCGCGGCAGCGGGCGGCCCGGGCGGCCCGGAACGGCGGCGAGCCGACCCTGGACTTTGCCGATCGGGTGCCCTACGACGCGTACGTGCACGCCAGCACGCTGCACCGGTTGCAGCAGCCGCTCAGCGACGACCCGGGCGAGATGTCCTTCCTGATGGTCAGCCAGATCATGGAGCTGTACTTCGGGCTGACCCGCCACGAGCTGCGCGAGGCCCAGCGCTGCCTGCGCGCCGACCGGGTCCGGGACGCCCTGACCCCGCTGCACCGCGCGGCGCTGCACCTGGAGGGGCTCAACGCGGCCTGGAAGGGGTTGCGCTGGATGACCCCGGCCGACTTCAACCGGTTCCGCAACCTGCTCGGCGAGGGCTCCGGCTTCCAGTCGGCGATGTACCGGCACCTGGAGTTCACCCTCGGCCTGCGCGACGCGACCCTGATCCGGCCGTTCCGCCGGCAGGCCGAGGTGCACGCCGACCTGCGCGCCACGCTCGCCGCCCCGAGCCTGTGGGACGACGTGGTCGCCCTGCTGGCCCGGCGTGGCTTCGACGTGCCGGCCGAGGTGCTCGGGCGGGACGTCGCCGAGGACCACCGGCCGCACCTGGCGGTGGAGGCCGCCTGGGTGGCGATCTACGACGGTGAGGGGCCGGGTGACGAGCTGCGGCTGCTCGGTGAGGCGCTGGCCGAGGTGGCCGAGCAGTTCGGCGACTGGCGGTGGAACCACGTCAAGGCGGTGCAGCGCACCATGGGCGCGAAGGTCGGCAGCGGCGGCTCCGCCGGGCTGGCCTGGTTGCAGCGCAGCATGGCCCGGGTGGTCTTCCCGGAGCTGTGGTCGGCCCGGACGGCGATGTGAACGGGGTGGACACGATGACCGTCGCGGAGAGCGAGGCGCACCGCCTCGACAAGGCCGACCCCGGGCACCGGCACCTGTTCCACGTGCCGCCGGCCGACGGCGGGCGCTACCCGGAGGCCGCGTACCTGGCCGGCAACTCGCTCGGCCTGCAACCCCGGGCCACCCGCACCGAACTGCTGGCCGACCTGGACGCGTGGGGCCGGCTCGGCGTCGAGGGGCACCTGGAGGCCGACCGGCCCTGGCTGCCGTACCACGAGCTGTTGACCGGCCCCGTCGCGCGACTGGTCGGCGCCCGGCCCACGGAGGCCGTGGTGATGAACTCCCTCACCGTCAACCTGCACCTGCTGATGGTCAGCTTCTACCGGCCCGCCGGGCGGCGCACCCGGATCGTCATCGAGGACGCCGCGTTCCCCTCGGACAGCTACGCGGTGCGCAGCCAGGCCCGCTTCCACGGCCTCGACCCCGACGCCACGGTGCTGCGGCTGCGCCCGCGCCCCGGCGAGGACACCCTGCGCACCTCCGACGTGACCGACCTCCTGGCCGCCGAGGGCGACACGATCGCGCTTGTGCTGCTCGGCGGGGTCAACTACCTCACCGGCGAGCTGCTGGACATCCCGGCGATCACCGCCGCCGGCCGGGCCGCCGGGGCGGTCGTCGGCTGGGACCTCGCGCACGCCGCCGGCAACGTGCCCCTCGCGCTGCACGACTGGGGCGTCGACTTCGCCGCCTGGTGCTCCTACAAGTACCTCAACTCCGGCCCGGGCGCGCTGGCCGGCGTCTTCGTTCACGAGCGCCACCTCGGCCGGGCCGACCTGCCCCGCTTCGAGGGCTGGTGGAGCACCGAGGCGGCCACCCGGTTCGAGATGACCCCGACGTCCCGGCCCCCGGCGACCGTGGAGGCGTGGCAGGTGTCCAACCCGCCGATCCTCGCCATGGGCCCGGTGCGCACGTCGCTGGAGCTGTTCGACTCGATCGGCATGCCGGCGCTGCGGGAGCGCAGCCTGCGGCTCACCGGGTATCTTGAGCGGCTGCTCGACGGCGTCACCGCAGGCCGGCCGCTGACCGTGGTCACCCCCCGCGACCCGGCCCGCCGGGGCTGCCAGCTCTCGGTGCGCATCGGCGCGGGCAGCGCCGGCGAGCTGACCAAGCGGCTGCGCCACGAGCACGGGGTGATCGCCGACGCCCGGGAGCCGGACGTCGTCCGGTTCGCCCCGGTGCCGCTGTACTCGACGTACCACGACTGCTGGCGGGTCGCCGACGCGCTGGCCGCGACGGTGGAGAGGCGCGCATGAACACGGAACGGGACGAGATCGCCGTCGTCGGGGCCGGGCTGGCCGGCTGCCTGCTGGCCTGCTTCCTGGCCCGGCGCGGCCACCGGGTGGCGCTCTACGAGCGGCGTCCGGACCCGCGCGCCGGCCGGGTCGAGCGGGGCCGTTCGATCAACCTGGCGCTGTCCGAGCGCGGGCTCGACGCGCTGCGCCGCATCGGCCTGGCCGAGCAGGTGCTGGCCGACGCGCTGCCGATGCGCGGGCGCATGATCCACCCCGTGGTGGGGGAACCGTCGTTCCAGTCGTACAGCGCCGCCGGGGACCGGGCGATCAACTCGATCAGCCGGGGCGCGCTCAACAACGCCCTGCTCACCGCCGCCACCGCGCTGCCCGGCGTGCGGGTCGCGTTCGACCACCGGCTCGTCGGGCTCGACCCGGCCACCGGGGAGATGACCTTCGAGACCCCGCAGGGCAAGGTCACGGCCGCCGCGTCGGTCGTCCTCGGCGCCGACGGGGCCGGCTCCGCCGTGCGCGGGCAGCTCCTCGCGTACGGGGTGCTGGACGAGAGCCTCGACTTCCTCGACTACGGCTACAAGGAGCTGACCATCCCAGCGGCCGGCGGCGAGTTCGCCCTCGACCCGGCGGCCCTGCACATCTGGCCGCGCGGCACGTCGATGATGATCGCCCTGCCCAACCCGGACCGCTCGTTCACCTGCACGCTGTTCTGGCCCACCCACGGCACCGCGAGCTTCGCCTCGCTGACCAGCCCGGCGGCGATCGAGCGGCACTTCGCCACCCACTACCCCGACCTGCTGCCGCTGGCACCCAACCTGGTCGACGACTACCAGCACAACCCGATCGGCGTGCTCGGCACCGTCCGCTGCGCCCCGTGGCAGGCGAACGGCCGGGTCGGGCTGCTCGGCGACGCCGCGCACGCCATCGTGCCGTTCTACGGCCAGGGCGCGAACTGCGCCTTCGAGGACGTGGTGGAGCTGGACCGCTGCCTCGACGAGCGCGACGACGACTGGGCGGCGGCCCTGCCGCTGTTCCAGGCGCGGCGGCAGGGCGACACCGAGGCGATCGCCCGGATGGCGCTGGCCAACTTCGTGGAGATGCGCGACAGGGTGGCCTCCCCGGTCTTCCAGGCCCGCCGCCGCCTCGACCACGCGCTGGAGCGGGCCCTGCCCGGCCGGTACGTCTCCCAGTACGAGCTGGTCTCCTTCTCCACCACCCCGTACGCCGAGGTGCGGCGGCGGGTCCGCCGCCAGCAGGCGGCGCTCGTCGCGGTGGCCGCCGGGGCGGCGGCGCTGCTGGCCGGCGCCGTCGGTGCGGCCGTGGCCGCCGGGCGGCGGCGATGAGCGGGGGCTGGGACCCGGGCCTGATGGCCGGGCGGGCGGCCGGCGGCCCGGGGCTGCTGCGGCACTTCGTCGGCGGGGAGTTCGTCGACGCGGGGCGGCGGTTCACCAAGCGCAGCCCCGTCACCGGGGAGCCGGTCTTCGAGGTGGTCGAGGCCGACCGGTCGACGGTCGACGACGCGGTGGCCGCCGCCCGGGCGGCGCTGCGTGGGCCGTGGGGGCGGATGGGGGAGCGGGAGCGCGCCGACGTGCTGCGCCGGGTCGCCGACGAGCTGGAACGCCGCTTCGACGACCTGGTCACCGCCGAGGTCGCCGACACCGGCAAGTCCATCAGCCAGGCCCGGACGCTGGACGTGCCCCGGGGCGCGGCGAACTTCCGGGCGTTCGCGGAGATCGTGGCGACCGCGCCGACCGAGTCGTTCACCACCGTCACCCCGACCGGCGGGCGGGCGCTCAACTACGCCGTACGCAAGCCGGTCGGCGTGGTCGCCGTGATCGTCCCGTGGAACCTGCCGCTGCTGCTGCTCACCTGGAAGGTCGCCCCGGCCCTGGCCTGCGGCAACGCCGTGGTGGTCAAGCCCAGCGAGGAGACCCCCGCCTCGGCGACCCTGCTCGCCGAGGTGATGGCCGCCGCCGGGGTGCCCGACGGGGTGTTCAACCTGGTGCACGGCTTCGGCCCCGACTCGGCCGGCGAGTTCCTCACCCGGCACCCGGGCGTGGACGCGATCACCTTCACCGGCGAGTCCGCCACCGGCGGGGCGATCATGCGGGCCGCCGCCGACGGGGTGAAGGCCGTCTCGTTCGAGCTGGGCGGCAAGAACGCCGGCCTGGTCTTCGCCGACGCCGACCTCGACGCGGCCGTCGCCGGGTCGGTGCGGTCCAGCTTCACCAACGGCGGCCAGGTGTGCCTGTGCACCGAGCGGCTCTACGTGCAGCGCCCGGTGTTCGACGAGTTCGTCGGTCGGCTGGCGAAGGCGGCCGACGCGCTCGCGTACGGGTGGCCGGCCGACGAGGCGACCGTGAACATGCCGCTGATCTCCCGCCAGCACCGGGACAAGGTGCTCGGCCACCACGACCTGGCCCGCGTCGAGGGGGCCGAGTTCCGGGCCGGGGGCGGCACGCCCGCCTTCGGCGACGCCCGCGACGGCGGCGCGTACGTGCGGCCCACCGTCCTCACCGGCCTCGGCCCCGACGCCCGCACCAACCGCGAGGAGATCTTCGGCCCGGTGGTGCACGTCGCCCCGTTCGACACCGAGGAGGAGGCGTACGCGCTGGCCAACGGCACCGAGTACGGCCTCGCCGCGACCGTGTGGACCCGGGACGTGGGCCGGGCGCACCGGGCCGGGGCCCGGCTCGACGCCGGTATCGTCTGGGTGAACACCTGGTTCCTGCGGGACCTGCGCACCCCGTTCGGCGGGGTGAAGGCGTCCGGCATCGGCCGCGAGGGCGGCGTGCACTCCCTCGACTTCTACTCCGAACTCACCAACGTCTGCGTGGACCTCACATGACCGTCGACATCGACGCCGCCGCCCGGGAGCTGACCGAGGCCCGGGCCGGCGGGAAGCCCTGCCCGCCGCTGCGCGGCCGGCTGCTGCCCGAGGGGGACGTCGCCTCGGCGTACCTCGTGCAGCAGCGCCAGGCGCGGGCCTGGCACGGCCGGGGCGAACGCCGGGTCGGCGCGAAGATCGGCCTGACCTCCCGGGCCGTGCAGGAGAACCTCGGCGTCCACGAGCCGGACTTCGGCGTGTTGACCGACGCGATGGCCGTCGCCGACGGCGACGAGGTGCCGATCGGGCGGCTGCTCCAGCCCCGGGTGGAGGCGGAGATCGCCTTCGTGCTCGGCGCGGACCTCACCGCCGGGCGGCCCACCACCGTCGACCTGGTCCGGGCCGTCGACCACGTGCTGCCGGCCATCGAGATCGTCGACTCGCGCATCGCCGGTTGGGACATCTCCATCGTCGACACCGTCGCCGACAACGCCTCCAGCGCGCTGTTCGTGCTCGGTACCGCGCCGCGCCGGCTCGCCGACGTGGACCTGCGGCTGTGCGGGATGGTCCTCGAACACGCCGGGGAGCCCGTCTCGGTCGGGGCGGGCGCGGCGTGCCTCGGCAACCCGTTGCACGCCCTCGGCTGGCTCGCCGGCACCCTCGCCCGCGCCGGCGACCCGCTGCGCGCCGGTGACGTGGTGCTCTCCGGCGCGCTCGGCCCGATGGTGCCGGTGACGCCCGGCGCGGCGTACGAGGCGCGGATCTCCGGGCTCGGCTCGGTGCGGACCTGCTTCAGCGAGGAGAACCCATGATCGGGGTGGACACCGTCGGCATCGCCGCGCGGCTGGGCGAGGCGGCCGACACGGCCACCGCCATCGGCCAGCTGGCCGCCGAGACCGGCCTCGACGTCGACGGCGCGTACGCGGTGCAGACCGCCCTCGTGCAGCGCCGGCTCGACCGGGGCGAGCGCCTCGTCGGGCTGAAGATGGGGCTGACCAGCCGGGCGAAGATGGCCCAGGTCGGCGTCGACGAGGTGATCTGGGGGCGGCTCACCGACGTGATGCGGCTGCCCGACGGCGGCACGGTCGACGTGGCCGACTTCATCCACCCCCGGGTCGAGCCGGAGGTGGCGTTCCTGCTCGACCGGGTGCCCGAGCCGGGCGAGCCGGTCGGGTCGTTCGCCGACGCGGTGCGCGCCGTGGCCCCGGCGATCGAGCTGATCGACTCCCGGTACGCGAACTTCACCTTCTCCCTGCCGGACGTGATCGCCGACAACACCTCGGCGGGGGCGTTCGCGATCGGGCCGTGGTCGCCGGTGCCGGACGGGCTGGACAACCTCGGCGTGCTGCTGGAGGTCGACGGGCGCATCGCGCAGGTCGGCTCGACGGCGGCGATCCTCGGCGACCCGCGCCGGGCGCTGGACGAGGGGCTGCGGCTCGCCGGCCGGCACGGGGTGCGGCTGCGCTCCGGCTGGGTCTTCCTCGCCGGGGCCGCCACCGCCGCCGTGCCGCTCCGGCCGGGCGCGCACGTGCGGGCCGTGGTGGAGAAGCTCGGCGTCGCGTCGCTGCGGGCGGCCTCGCTCGGGGCGGCGTCGTGACCGCCCGGACGGTCGCCGGGAAGGCCGTGCCGCGCGGGGCGTTCCCGCACGTCAAGGTCGCCGGCAGGTTCGTCTTCGTCTCCGGTACGTCGTCACGGCGGCCCGACAACACGTTCGCCGGTGTCGCCGTGGACGAGTTCGGCACCACCGACCTCGACATCCGGGAGCAGACCCGGGCCGTCGTCGGCAACCTCCGGGACCTGCTGCGCTCGGTCGGCGCGGACCTGACCGACCTGGTGCAGGTCACCTCGTACCTGGTCAACATGAACGACTTCGGGGGCTACAACGAGGTGTGGGCGGAGTTCTTCGACGCGGCCGGGCCGACCCGGACCACGGTGGCCGTGCACCAGCTGCCGCACCCGCACCTGCTGATCGAGATGCAGGCCGTGGCACTTCTTCCGTCGGGAGGTCAGTCGTGAGTGAGATCGCCGAGCCGTTCAGCTTCCCCGGCTGGATCGCCGAGAACCAGCACCTGCTGAAGCCGCCCGTGGGCAACAAGGAGATGTTCCCCGGCGGCGACGACTTCATCGTGATGGTCGTCGGCGGGCCCAACCAGCGCACCGACTTCCACGTCGACCCGTACGAGGAGTTCTTCTACCAGGTCAAGGGCAACATGCACGTCAACCTGATGACGCCCGAGGGGCCGCGTACGGTGCACGTGCGCGAGGGGCAGATGTGGATGCTGCCGCGCGACACCCCGCACTCGCCGCAGCGCCCCGAGGCCGGCTCGATCGGCGTGGTCGTCGAGCGGGTCCGCGAGGAGGGCACGCTGGAGAAGTTCCAGTGGTACTGCCCGCAGTGCGGGGCGAAGGTGCACGAGGTGGAGTTGCAGGTCCGCGACATCGCCGCCGACCTGCCCCCGGTGTTTCAGGCGTTCTACGCCGACGAGGCCGCCCGCACCTGCGGCGGCTGCGGCGCGCTGCACCCGGGCAAGGGCTGATGGCGGCCGGGCCCGCACCACGCCGCCCACCTGCCCCCGACGCGCGAGCACCTGTCGTCGACGTGCACACGCACGTCGTACCGAAGGGGTGGCCGGACCTCGGCGCGGCGTGCGGCGGGTCCGGCTGGCCCTGGCTGCGGCTCGACTCCGAGCGGGCCGCCATGATCATGGTGGAGGAGACGGAGTTCCGGCCGGTCGGCGCGGAGTGCTGGGACGCGCCGACCCGGCTGGCCGACATGGCCGCCGACGGGGTCGACGTGCAGGTGGTGTCGCCGACGCCGGTCTTCTTCGGCTACGACCGCCCCGCCGGCCAGGCGGCGAAGGTCGCCCGGATCTTCAACGACCTGACCCTGGAGGTCACGGCCGGCGGCGGCGACCGGCTCGTGCCGTTCTGCCAGGTGCCGTTGCAGGACCCGGACGCGGCCTGCGCCGAGCTGGACCGCTGCCTCGCGGCCGGGCACGTCGGGGTGGAGATCGGCAACCACGTCGGCGACCGGGACCTCGACGACGCGGGCGTGGTCGCCTTCCTCCAGCACTGCGCGCACGTCGGCGCGCCGGTCTTCGTGCACCCGTGGGACATGCCGGACGGACCCCGGCTGGACCGGTGGATGGCCCGCTGGCTGACCGGGATGCCCGCCGAGACGCACCTGTCCGTGCTGGCGATGATCCTCGGCGGCGTCTTCGACCGGGTGCCGGAGACGCTGCGGATCTGCTTCGCCCACGGCGGCGGCAGCTTCCCGTTCTGGCTGGGCCGCGCCGACAACGCCTGGCACCGCCGGGGCGACCTGGTCCGGGGCGCGTCCGCCGCCCCGCCCAGCGCGTACGTCGACCGGTTCTGCGTCGATTCGGTGGTGTTCGCCCCGGCGGCGCTGCGGCTGCTGGTCGACACGATGGGGGAGGACCGGGTGCTGGTCGGCAGCGACTACCCGTACCCGCTGGGGGAACGGCCGGCGGGGCGGGTGGTCCGCGAGGCCGACTTCCTCACCGCCGGGCAGCGCGCCAAGCTGCTCTCCGCCAACGCCCTGCGCTTCCTCGGCCGGGAGCGACGGTTCGCGATCCGGGAGCTGCTGTCGATCGACCGCGACTGGACGGGCCTGCTGGAGGACGACAAGACGCCGCGGTTCTGACCGGTCGTGTCGGGCGGCGGGGCGGGCCGGGGTCGGGCAGGATGGCGGGGTGGCCGAGCTGCACGACCTGACCGCCCTGGAGCAGGGCGCCGCGATCGCGCGCGGCGAGTGCTCCAGCGTGGACCTGGTCGAGCACCACCTGGCCCGGGTCGACGCGCTGAGCGACACCGTCGGCGCGTTCGTCACCGTCACCGGCGACGCGGCCCGCCAGGCCGCCCGCGCCGCCGACGCCGCCCCCGCGCAGGGGCGCGGCCCCCTGCACGGCGTGCCCACCGCGATCAAGGACCTGACGCTCACCGCCGGGGTGCGCACCACGTTCGGTTCGGCGGCCTTCGCCGACCTGGTGCCCCCGCTCGACGCCGACGTGGTCCGGCTGATCCGGGCCGCCGGGCTGGTAAGCCTCGGCAAGACCACCACCAGCGAGCTGGGCTGCTCGCTCTACTCCGAGGGCCTCGTCGCGCCGCCGGCCCGCAACCCGTGGGACCTGGCCTACACGGCCGGCGGGTCCAGCGGCGGGGCGGCGTCCGCGGTCGCGGCCGGGCTGGTCCCCGTCGCCCAGGGCTCCGACGGCGGCGGCTCGCTGCGCATCCCCGCCTCGCTGTGCGGCCTCGTCGGCCACAAGCCCAGCCGGGGCGCGGTCCCCGGCGGGCCGTTGGGCTTCGGCGCGTTCGGCCTGCCGAGCAACGGGCCGCTGGGGCGTACGGTCGCCGACGTCGCCGCGCTGCTCGACGTCATGGCGGTGCCGGTGCCCGGCGAGCCCTACCTGCCGCCGCCCGCGCCCGACGGCGGCTACCTCGGCGCGGCCCGCCGGGCCGTGCCCGGCCGGCTGCGGGTCGGCCGGTTCACCGCACCGATGCTCGCCGACGAGCCGGTCCACCCCGACTGCGCGGCCGCCGTCGACACCGCCGCCGCGCTGCTCGCCGCGGCCGGGCACGAGGTGGTCGAGGTCCCCGCGCCGTTCGGCCCCGAGGTGTGGCCGCTGTTCGAGATCGTCTGGTACGTCCTGGCACTCACCCCCGTCCCGCCGGAGCGGGAGAGCCAGCTGCTGCCGCTGACCCGCCTCCTGCGGTCCCGGGGCGCGGAGATCTCCGCCGGCACCCTGATGAGCACCCTCGGCGAGCTCCAGGCGCAGGTGCGCCGGGCCGCCCGCCGCACCGCCGGCTGCGACCTGCTGCTCTGCCCGACCCTCGCCGCGCCGCAGGCACCGGTCGGCTGGTTCACCGCCGACGGCGACCCGGAGCGCGACTTCGACCTGCAACGGCGGTTCTCGCCGTACTGCGCCGTGTTCAACATGACGGGGGAACCATCCGTTTCCCTGCCGCTGGGGCGCACCGCCGAGGGGCTGCCCGTCGGCGTTCTGCTCACCGGCCGGTACGGTGCCGACGCGACCCTGGTCGGTGTTGCCGCGCAGCTTGAGCACGCCAGTGGCGGGTGGGATCGCCACCCCGCAGTCTGGCGGGCCGTAGGCTCCGCTAACGTGAATACGAGCGGAGTCGGCGAGCCGATGTCATGATCGTCCAACCGACCCGGAAGTTCCTGGTCTCTCTTTCCGCCTGGGGGCGTTGGGATTGTCTGTTACCGAGACGTTGCTGATCTTCGTCGGCATCCCGGCGGCCGTGGTGCTGGTGATCACCGCGCTGGCGTTCGCCGGTGGCCGGTCCTCCGGTGGCGGCGCCAAGCGCTACCGGCCGGGTCGACCCTTCGACTTCACTCCGGTCTGGTTCCTGGGCCGTCCGGAGCAGCTGGCCGACTCGGCCGGCACTGCGCTGGCGGCGGGCGCGCAAGCGCCGGCGCTGACCAGCCACAAGCTTGACCGGGCCGGCGTCGAGGCGCCGGCTGGTGGAACCGGAGGCGCAAGTGACCGTTGGTGAGAAGCAGGCCGAGGCGGGCAGCCCGCCCGAGGTGCTGGACGGGCCGTTCTCGACCCGCCAGCTGCTGCGCATCGACGAGGCGCTCCGCCTGGCCGACCAGGGGACCGGGCTGGTCTTCTCGGTCTACGTCGGCGGGCTCGACGAGCCGATCCGCGCGCACGCCCAGCGGCTGCACCGCCAGCTCGCCGACCCGGACCGGTCGGTCCTGATCGCGGTGTCGCCCAACCAGCGCCAGCTGGAGATCGTCACCGGGCGGCACGCCCGCAAGCGCATCCCCGACACGTACGCGAAGCTCGCCGCGCTCTCCATGGTGGCGGCCTTCGGCGGTGGCGACCTGGCCGGCGGCGTCATCAGCGGCCTCGACCAGCTCGCCAGCCACGCCGGCAAGGCGTAAGGAAGGGCCCCTTCCCAACGCCCACGGTCGAGAAGGGCACCCTTCCCACCATCCAACGGCGAGCCGCACTCAGCCACCTACGCCCGGTCCGCGACAGCGGGCCGGGCGTAGGTGCGTTCGTTCTCACGCCACGATGAAACGGGCGGGGCCGGCGATGGACTCGCGTCCACCGCCGGCCCCCGGGCCGCGTACCACGTTGATGTCAGGCGCTGCGGGCGTCGCACTCGCGGGCCTTCAGGGCGCGCACGACGGCGTCGCGGCCCTCGGCGACCAGCCGCCGCAGCGGTGCCGGCTTGTCGCCGGCGGCGGCCAGCCACGCGTCGGTGGCGGCCACCGTGTCCTCGGAGACCTGCTGCGTCGGGTACGCCAGCTGCACGAACTCCTGCGCCGGCTCGCTGTCGCGCTGCGCCCAGACCTGCTCCACCACCTCGAAGTACCGCTCGCGGTACGGCGCGACCAGCTCCGCCTGCACGGCCGGGGCGAAGCCCTGCAACAGCGCCCGGTTGCGCCAGTTCGGCAGCGCGTCGGGGCCGGTGAGCTGCGCCCAGACCGCCGCCTTGTTCTCCGGCGTCGGCACCAGCGCGTGCGCGTACGCGGCCTCCCGCTCGCCGCTGGCGGTGCGGTCGCCGGCCAGCTCCGCCTCGATCTCCGCCGGGCCGCCGACGCCCTTGCTCACCAGCGACTGGAGAATCACCCAGCGCAGCTCGGTGTCGATGGCCAGCCCGGCCGGCACGTCCACGCCGCCCAGCCAGCCCCGGACGGCGGCCAGGTCCTCCGCCGAGCGGGACGCCTGCACGTACGTGCGCGCCCAGGCGAGCTGGCGGCCGCTGCCCGGCTCGGCGGTGGCCAGCGTCGCCTTCGCGGTGCGGGCCAGCTCCGCCCAGCCGGTCGGGGTCCACGCCGGGTCGGCGTACAGGTTGAGGGTGGTCACCACGGACTGCCGCAGGGTGGCGGTGACCAGGTTGATGTCGGTCTCGGCGGGCAGCCCGGCCAGCACCAGCGCCAGGTAGTCGCGGGCCGACAGCTCCGCGTCGCGGACCATGTCCCACGCCGCCATCCAGCACAGGGCGCGCGACAGCGACGACTCGAACCCGGCGACGTGCTGCACCACCGTGGCCATCGACCGCTCGTCCAGGCGCAGCTTCGCGTACGTCAGGTCGTCGTCGTTGAGCAGCAGCACGTCGGCGGCCCGTACCCCGGTCAGGCCGGTCAGCTCGGTCGACTCGCCGGTCACGTCGACCTCGACCCGGTCGCGGCGGACCAGCCGGCCGTCGGTCAGGTCGTACAGGCCCACGCCGATGCGGTGCGTGCGCAGCGTCGGGTGCCCCGACGGGGCCTCCTGCCGCACCACGACCCGCTCGTAGGCGCCGCCGGCGCCGATCGTCACCTCGGGGCGCAGCGTGTTGACCTGCGCGGTCTCCAGCCACTGGGCGGCGAACTTGCGCAGCTCCCGGCCGGAGGCCGCCTCCAGCTCCGACAGCAGGTCGTCGAAGGTGGCGTTGCCCCAGGCGTGCTTGCCGAAGTAGGCGCGCAGCCCGGCCAGGAAGGGCTCCTCGCCGACGTACGCGACGAGCTGCTTGAGCACGCTCGCGCCCTTGGCGTACGTGATGCCGTCGAAGTTGACCTCGACGGCCTCCAGGTCCGGCATCTCGCAGTAGACCGGGTGGGTGGAGGAGAGCTGGTCCTGCCGGTAGCCCCAGTTCTTGCGGATGGACAGGAACGTCGTCCAGGCGTCGGAGAACCGGGTGGCGTTGGCGTTGCACCAGTGGCTCGCCCACTCGGCGAACGACTCGTTGAGCCACAGGTCGTTCCACCAGCGCATGGTGACCAGGTCACCGAACCACATGTGGGCCAGTTCGTGCAGGATCGTGTTGGCCCGCTGCTCGTACTCGAAGTCGGTGACCTGCGAGCGGAAGATGTAGTGCGACTCGGCGTGCGTGACGCAGCCGAAGTTCTCCATCGCCCCGGCGTTGAAGTCCGGCACCCAGAGCTGGTCGTACTTGGGCAGCGGGTAGCGCACCCCGAACTGCTCGTGGAAGAAGTCGAAGCCCTGCTTGGTGATCAGGAACAGGTCGTCGGCGTCGAGGTGCTGCGCCATCGACGCCCGGCAGTAGACCCCCAGGTCGATGCCGTCGTGGCTGTCCCGCACCTCGTGGTAAGGCCCGGCGCAGAGCGCGGTGATGTAGGTGCTCATCCGCGCCGACTCCGCGAAGTGGACCGCCTTGAGCCCCTCGCCGGCCGGCTCCTCGCGTGCCACCGGCATGTTGGACACCACCCGCCAGTGCTCCGGGACGGTGGCGTGCCAGGTGTAGACGCTCTTGAGGTCGGGCTGGTCGAAGCAGGCGAAGACCTTCTGCGCGTCGGCCGTCTCGAACTGGCTGTAGAGGTAGGCCTCCCCGTCGACCGGGTCGACGGTGCGGTGCAGCCCCTGCCCGCTGTTGGAGTACGCGAAGTCGGCGTCCACCACGAGGGTGTTCTCGGCGGCCAGGCCGGGCAGCGCCAGCCCCTTCTCCGCCGACCAGCCCGACAGGTCGAGCGGGTCGCCGTTGAGGGTCGCCGACCGGACCGACTCGGCGGCGGCCTCGATGAAGGTGGCCACGCCCGGCTCGGCGCAGCGGAACCGGACCTCGGTCACCGACCGGAAGGTGCGTCCTTCGGCAGCCTGCACGGCGGTCGACAGGTCCAGACTGATGTCGTACCCGGTCACCTCGAGCAGGCGGGCCCGCTCGGTGGCCTCGACCTGGGTCAGGTTGCGCACTCCCGGCACTGTTCGTCTCCATCCCACTCTCGCCGTGCGCCGCCGCGGCGCCAGCCCACCCGCCGCTCGTGGCGACCGGTTCCGATCCGAGTCTTCCATGCGAGGGCACCTCGCGGTGGTCGAGCTCACGCTCTCATTCCGCTACCGGTCGATGCGCCGTGGGGTGAGGATCGAGGAACGAGGCGCCGGTTTCCGGCCCTCCCGTCGCGAAGGGAACCTCACGTGACCGACCGTGTCGCCGTCGACATGTGGTTCGACCCCATCTGCCCCTGGGCGTGGGTCACCTCCCGCTGGCTGCTGGAGGTGGAACAGGTCCGCGACGTGGACGTCCGCTTCCACGTGATGAGCCTGTCGGTGCTCAACGAGGGCCGCGACGTGCCCGAGGAGTACCAGCAGCTCATGCAGGCCGGCTGGGGCCCGGTGCGGGTGTGCGTCGCGGTGCGGCGGCAGCACGGCCCCGACGCCGTCCGCGCGCTGTACACCGCTCTGGGCACCCGCATCCACCTGGGCAAGGAGGAGCTGGGCCGGGACCTGTACGTGGCCGCGCTCGCCGACGCCGGGCTGGGCCCGGAGCTGGCCGCCGCCGCCGACTCCACCGACTACGACGAGGCGCTGCGGGCCAGCCACGAGGCGGGCATGCGGCCGGTCGGCACGGACGTGGGGACCCCGGTCATCCACGCCCCGGGCCCCGACGGCACGCCGGTGGCGTTCTTCGGCCCGGTGGTCACCCCGCGCCCGAAGGGGGAGGCCGCCGGGCGGCTCTGGGACGGCGTCCTGCTGGTCGCCGGCACGCCCGGCTTCTACGAGCTGAAGCGCTCCCGCGAGGTCGACCCCAGCTTCGAGTAAGGAAGGGCCCCCTGTTAACGCCTGCGGTAGAGAGGGGCGCCCTTCTCACCCCCGCCGGTC